>NZ_JBSVWS010000304.1:0-3638 GCF_054071155.1 Pseudomonas sp. SDO5532_S415
AAAATGTGGGAGCGAGCCTGCTCGCGAAGAGGGAATGACTGCCAGCATCCATCTAACAAACCAACCCTCAACATAAAAACGCCGCTTCTCCCAAAAGGCAGAAGCGGCAGAGGCACGAGCCCCGGAAATATCAACTCACGTGAACAACGCAATCAGAATGATGATCGGGATCGGTACGCCGAGAAAGAACAGCAGTAATGAACGCATGATGATTCTCCTGGGTTAGCGAACAGGTGGGGCGGTGACGTAGGTGTCGGTTTCCACATACACCACGGCATCCCGACGACGACCGCCGAACGTTGCGGCAAGGCTGGCGAAGAACGCACCGGCCAAAAGCGCAACAAACATCCACAGGGTGGTCATGGCGGCAACCTTCGCGGCTGTGTCCGCAGCTTGTTGTGCGGCCAGCTTGGCGTCGGCCACAGCTTTTTGCGTGCGGGCATAGACTTCATCGACACGACGCTCGGCATCGGCCTGGGTCAGGTTGGTGCGTTGCGCCACCAGTTGTGCCAGGTAGGTACGGTCTTCTGCAGCCAGTTGACCATCGTTGGCCAGGGAGCGAACGAAGATACGAGTGACGGTTCCGTGCACCGCGTCATCGCTGACGGCGGCCGGACGATCATCGCGGAACAGGCTGTCGATGTAATAACCGTACTGATCACTGTCGGTATTGGCCGCAGCCGTACCCGCGACTTGGGTCATGGCACTGGCGGCCCCCCCGGCGACTTGCGCCCCGGCCTGCACGCCACCGCTGACGATACCGCTGACCGAACCCGCCACCAGGGTGGCCGTTACCAGCGTGGCCACGCACCAGGCGAGAAAGCCGTGGGCGGTGTCGCGGAAATAGACTTCATCGCTGTGCATGTAGGCCCACTTCACCCGCAACCGGCCGGCAATATAGCCACCGAGCCCGGATGCAACGATTTGTGTGAAAGCCAGCCAGACAATCGTGGTAATGCCCAGGCTCTTGGCGCTGATGCCTTCATTGGCCCACGGCGATACCGCGGAAAACCCGAGGCCAAAACCCAGCAGCACCAGAATCAGCGACAACGCCGCCGCAGCCGCGGCCCCGGCAAAGATCGCGCCCCACGACACGCCAGAGAGCGTGGTCGATTCATCCAGGGCGGGATAGAAACCATCAGAGGATCTATTCATCGTTGTATCGCTCCAGGCAGAAAGATGGTGTTACAACTAGTCGTAATCACACGTTGCAGTCACCGTGCCAGTCGCGGGTTTTGAATAAGTCGTTGTATGTCAGCCAGTTATAAAGATTGAACTTCCCCGGCTCTTGCAATATGCAACGAACGGGCAGGCTCAGCGGGTTTTCTGCATTGGCGGGTCCATGAAGTTTTATTTAGAAAGCTGGCGAACATTTCTTGGCAAAATGTCGCCTATCGTTGTGAACACCTAATCAGGCCAGCCCTATGACCCGCATCTTGACCATCGAAGACGACGCCGTGACCGCCCGGGAAATCGTCGCCGAACTGAGCAGCCACGGCCTCGACGTCGACTGGGTCGACAACGGACGCGAGGGGCTGGAACGTGCAGTCAGCGGCAACTACGATCTGATCACCCTCGACCGCATGCTGCCCGAGCTCGATGGCCTGGCGATTGTCACCACGCTGCGGACCATGGGTGTGGCCACGCCTATCCTGATGATCAGCGCCCTTTCCGATGTCGATGAACGTGTGCGCGGCTTGCGCGCCGGCGGCGACGACTACCTGACCAAGCCCTTCGCCACCGATGAGATGGCCGCCCGGGTCGAAGTCCTGCTGCGCCGGCAGAACACCGTGACCGCCCAGGCCACCACGCTGCGGGTAGCGGACCTGGAGCTGAACCTGATCAGCCACGAAGCCAGCCGGAATGGCGAGCTGCTCACGCTGCTGCCCACCGAATACAAACTGCTGGAATTCCTGATGCGCAACACCGGGCAAATCCTCTCGCGGATGATGATTTTCGAAGAAGTCTGGGGTTATCACTTCGATCCCGGCACCAACCTGATCGACGTGCACATCGGCCGCCTGCGCAAGAAGATCGACCCACCTGGCAATGTTCCACTGATTCGGACCGTGCGAGGCTCGGGTTATGTCATTGCCGAACCCGTCTAAAGGCTGGCGCTCTTCCACCAGTCGCCTGCTGGCGCTCTACAGTGCGTTGTTCGTGGCCTGGAGCGGCATCCTCATGGGCGTCATGTACTACGAGGTGTCCGCTTACCTGGACAACCTGGCCAAGCATTCGCTGATGCAACGTCAGCATCTGTTTTCGCACTTCCAGGGCGAGCAACTGGCGGACGCCCTCGCCGTCAGCATGACCTTCGATATTCGCGGCATCGACGCCTATGGCCTGTTCGATGCCGAGCATCGTTACCTCAGCGGCGCCCTGCGCCACATCCCCAAGGACCTGCCGCTGGACGGCAAGATCCACATGCTCAACGATTGCGCCGAATCCGACGACCCGACCCTGCCCATCGACAGCTGCGACGCCGTGGCGACCCAGACGAAAGATGGCCGCTGGCTGATCCTGGTGCGGGACAACGGTTCGTTGTTTGCCGTGACCCGGATCATTCTCCATGCCTTGTTCTGGGGCGTGACCTTGACCATCCTGCCGGGCATCGTCGGCTGGCACCTGCTTCGCCGTCGGCCGTTGCAGCGCATTCGCGGGATTCAGGCCAGCGCCGAAGCCATCGTCGCCGGCGACCTGACCCGGCGCCTGCCGCTGTCCAACCGCCGCGATGAACTGGACATGCTGGCCGCCATCGTCAACGCCATGCTCGAACGCATCGAGCGGTTGATGAACGAGGTCAAGGGCGTGTGCGACAACATCGCCCATGACTTGCGCACCCCGCTGACCCGCCTGCGCGCGCAGCTTTACCGCATGCAACAACAGGCCGGCGAAGGCTCGGCGCAAGCGACGCAGCTTGACCTGGTATTGGCCGAAGCCGACACGTTGATGGCGCGCTTTCGTGGGCTGCTGCGGATTTCCGAACTGGAGGACCGCCAGCGCCGCTCCGGTTTCGTGCAGCTGGACCCGGTGCCGTTGCTGCAGGAACTGCATGAGTTCTATCTGCCGTTGGCCGAAGACGATGGCCTGAGGTTTCAACTGCAACTGCCCGCATCATTACCTTCGCTCAATGGCGATCGTGCTTTGCTGTTCGAAGCGGTGGCGAACCTGCTGAGCAACTCGATCAAATTCACCCCGCCCGGTGGCCAGGTGATTTTGCGTGGGATTAATGAGAACGGGCATACCCGCATTGAAGTACTCGACTCCGGCCCCGGCATTCCCGAGTCTGAACGGGTGGCGGTGTTCCAGCGTTTCTATCGCGCCGAGGCGGGCAATCTGAAAAGCGGTTTCGGGTTGGGGCTGTCGATCGTCGCGGCGATTGTCAGCCTGCATGGGTTTACGCTGGAGGTGGGTACTAGTGAACTGGGTGGGGCGCGGCTGGTGCTGGATTGTCGGGAGAGATTAATACCCCAAGCCTGACACAAAACCTGTGGGAGCGAGCTTGCTCGCGAAGGCGTCAGGTCAGTCCGAACAACTTTGACTGACACACCGCTTTCGCGAGCAGGCTCGCTCCCACAAGGGGGCATGGGTTTACGCTGGAGGTGGGTACTAGTGAACTGGGTGGGGCGCGGCTGGTG
>NZ_JBSVWS010000305.1:0-3543 GCF_054071155.1 Pseudomonas sp. SDO5532_S415
GGGGGGGGGGGGGGGGTTTTGTGTGGGGGTGAGCCTGCTCGCGAATCGATGTCACAGGCGCTGCAAATACTTAATAACTCAACTCCCGCACTTCCGCATGCGGCACCATTTTCAGGAAATCCGGCACGTTCATGTGCAGCAGATTGGTGTGGTTGCCGGCTTCCAGGTAGATGTCTTTCTGCCGGGTCAACAGCGGGTCGATGACCACGTCCAGTCCATAGGCTTCGCCCAGGGCAGGCACGGCGCCGCGTTCGCAATCGTCAAACAGGTGCGGCAGGTTGCTTTCACGGGAGACTTGCCATTCACCGCTGCTGCGGACTTTGCTCAGGTCCAGATGACGGCTGGCGGGCAGCACAGCCATCAGGTAGTGCCCGTGGTGGTCGTCGAGGATTACGGATTTGGCCACCCGTTCGGCGGGAATGCCCGCCACACGCGCCGTTTCGAGGCTGCTGGCCGAGTGGGGATGGGTGACGATGTCATAGTCGCATTGAGCCTTTTCCAGGCTTCTCTGCACGGTTCTTGCCATACGCATGATGCACCTCGGTGTCCGCAAAAACGCCTGGCGGACGATGGTTAACACTTTTTCTACGTACTCAAAGTCTAGGCCTGCCGGAACGATCCGGCGGGAAATCCGCCCATCGGACAGGTCGACAACTGAGCAAAATTCATACAACTGACACGTCAACTAAACTGTATACAGAACCACCAGCGACTCTCCCGGAGGGTCACGTGAATACGCGTTGTTGTGCCATTGCATTTCTGCTGGCCTTGAGCGGCTCCGCCTTCGCTGCGGACCCCGCCGGACTGCCGGCTCCCGACCCCATCGGCATCTGGCTGATTACCTTCGGCATCGCGTTTCTGATCGCCGAGGCCGCCCTGCCCAACTACGGCGTGATCGGCCTGGGCGGGATCGTGATGTTCGTGATCGGCGCCGTGATCCTGACCAATGCCGAATTACCCGTACCCTTGATGATTGGCTTGGGACTGATCAGTGCACTGCTGCTGATCTTCCTGCTGATCCGCGCCCTGAAAACCCGACCGCGCCAGACTGTCAGCGGCGATGCCGGACTGCTGGGCAGCGTGACGCCGGTGTTGTCATTGCAGGTCGGCGATATCTGTCACGGCTGGGTGCATTTGCAGGGCGAACGCTGGCAGGTGTCGAGCGCCAAGCCGCTGCAGATCGGGCAGCGGGTCCGGGTGGTGGCACGCAAGGGATTAATGCTGGAAGTGGCCGCGACTGACGCGGTATCGGTTGGAGAATAGTCATGGGCTTACAGCTGGGTTTTGTCGCGCTCCTGTTATTGCTGATCGCATTGGCAGGCGCGACGTTTCGCATCCTGCGCGAATACGAGCGTGGGGTGGTGTTCCAGCTCGGACGCTTCTGGCAGGTCAAAGGCCCGGGCTTGATCCTGCTGATTCCGGTGATCCAGCAAATGGTCCGCGTCGATCTGCGCACCATCGTCCTCGACGTGCCAGCACAAGATGTGATCACCCGCGACAACGTATCGGTCAAGGTCAACGCTGTGCTGTACTTCCGCGTTCTCGATCCGCAAAAGGCAATCATCCAGGTCGAAGACTTTCTGATGGCCACCAGTCAATTGGCGCAAACCACCTTGCGCGCGGTGCTCGGTAAACACGAACTCGATGAACTGCTGGCCGAACGCGAACGACTGAACATCGACATCCAGCAAGTGCTCGATGCCCAGACCGATGCCTGGGGCATCAAGGTGGCCAACGTCGAAATCAAGCACGTGGACCTCAACGAATCGATGATCCGCGCCATCGCCAGACAGGCCGAAGCGGAACGGGAACGCCGGGCCAAGGTGATCCATGCCGAAGGCGAATTGCAGGCCTCGGAAAAACTCATGCAGGCCGCCGAAATGCTCGGTCGCCAGCCCGGCGCCATGCAGTTGCGTTACATGCAGACGCTGAGCTCGATTGCCGGCGACAAGAGTTCGACCATCGTCTTTCCATTGCCGATCGAGTTGCTCAAGGGCATGGCGGATTTGTCGGCCAAGCCTTGAACTCAACGCTGCGCGGCGAGCGGATAAACCGACTCCCATCCACCACCCAGGGCCTTGTACAACCCTACCGCTGCCAGCGACACGCCGGTCGAACTCTCGACCCATTGCTCCTGGGTCGCCAGCAGCGCGCCTTGCACCGTAAGCACGTTGACGAAATCCACCACGCCTTCAACGTATTGCCGTTGCGCGGTTTGCAGGGCGATCCGGTTCTGGCGCACCGCTTCGGCCAAGCTGTCGCGACGCAATTGGCTGGCGTTGTAGGCGCTCAATTGGTCATCGATTTCATGCCAGGCCCGCAGCACGGTTTGCTGGTAGGCGATGGCCGCTTCCTGTTGCTGGGCTTCGCGCAGGTTCAGCACGCCGCGCAAGCGCCCACCGTCGAACAACGGCAGGGTGAATTGCGGGCCGATGCCGAAGGTACGCGAGCCCCACGAACCGAAATCGCTCAGCTGCATGGCTTGCGAACCGACATTGCCCGACAGGGTAATGCGTGGATAGAAATCCCCCTTGGCCACGCCGATGCTCGCCGTTGCGGCATGCAGACGGGCCTCGGCCTGGCGGATGTCCGGGCGGCGCTCGGCCAGTTGCGACGGCAGGCCGATGGCAACCTGGCGCGGCGTCTGCGGCACCGGCGCGTCGGTGGATAGCTCGGCCGTCAGCGCCTGGGGCGGTTCACCCATCAACAGGCTCAAGGCGTTGATCAGTTGTGCCTGACGTTGTTCCAGCGCCGGCAGGCGCGATTCGATGGCGGCGACTTGCGCGGCGGCTTCGGCGACGTCCAGATCCGTGGCGACACCATCGGCCAGGCGCAGCTGCGACAGCTTCAGACTGTGGCGAGCCACCTCTAGATTCTGCTCGGTGACGGCCCGGGTGTTTTGCACACCGCGCAGTTGAATGTAGTCTTGGGCGGTTTCAGCGAGGACCGACAACAGCACACCGCGACGGTCGTTTTCCGCGACTTCCAGTGTGGCGTCGGCGGCCTCGGTTTCGCGGCGCACCCGCCCCCAGAAATCCAGCTCCCAGGATGCAGAGAAACCGGCATCCCAGAGGTTGAATGCGGAATTGCCGTTGTGCCCCGAGGGGTCCATCAAGCCTTCGCCGCTGTTGCGTTTACGGGCGTAGCTGCCTGTGGCGGCGGTCGTCGGGTAGCGGTCGGCGGTGACCACCTGGCGCACCGCGCGGCTTTGCTCCAGGCGACTGCTCGCCAGTTTCAGGTCGAGGTTATCGGTCAGGGCGCGCTGACTCAGGGCCGATAGCTTCGGGTCGTTGAACACTTCCCACCAGCGTTCGTTCATCGCCTCGGTGATGGCCTGGCTGGGGGCGGCATTTGAAGGTTTCGACCACTCGGTAACTTGTTGGGCTTCGGGCTTCTTGAAGTCCGGGCCGACGGTGCAGGCTGAAAGACTCATGACCAGTAAGGCGCACAAGGTGAGTCGAGGCTGACGGCCTCTTCGCGAGCAGGCTCGCTCCCACAGGGGATCACCTTTTGAAAATAGATTGTGGTCAACGCACCGTCCCA
>NZ_JBSVWS010000306.1:0-3457 GCF_054071155.1 Pseudomonas sp. SDO5532_S415
TGTGTGCGACACCGATCCATTGTGGGAGCGAGCCTGCTCGCGAAGGCGTCCTCAGGCCAACTGACTGCGCAACTGCCGAGCCGCCGCCACCATGTTCACCAGCGCTGCCTCGGTCTCCGGCCACGCCCGGGTTTTCAATCCGCAATCGGGATTGACCCATAGACGTTCGGCCGGGATGCGCTTCACCGCTTTGCTCATCAACTTGACCATCTCGGCCGTGTCCGGCACCCGTGGCGAATGAATGTCATAAACGCCCGGACCAATGTCGTTCGGGTAATCGAACGCCTTGAAAGCCTCCAGCAATTCCATGTCCGAACGCGAGGTCTCAATGGTGATCACATCGGCGTCCATCGCCGCAATGGCTTCGATCACGTCATTGAATTCGCTGTAGCACATATGGGTGTGAATCTGGGTTTCATCGCGCACACCGCTGGCGCTCAAGCGGAACGCTTCCACCGCCCAGTCCAGGTATTCCTGCCATTGCGCCCGGCGCAGCGGCAGGCCTTCGCGAAACGCGGCTTCGTCGATCTGCACGATCTTGATGCCGGCGGCTTCCAGGTCCACCACTTCGTCACGCAACGCCAGCGCCAACTGCTGCGCCTGGACCTTGCGCGATACGTCTTCGCGGGGGAACGACCACATCAACATGGTCACCGGACCGGTGAGCATACCTTTCATGACCTTGTCGGTCTGGCTCTGGGCATAGGTGATCCAGTCCACCGTCATGGCTTTCGGGCGGCTCAGGTCGCCGTAGATGATCGCCGGTTTCACACAGCGCGACCCGTAGCTTTGCACCCAGCCGAAACGGGTGAAGGCATAACCCTCAAGCTGCTCGGCAAAGTACTCGACCATGTCATTGCGCTCGGCTTCACCGTGCACCAGCACGTCCAGACCCAGGCGTTCCTGGACTTGTACGGCATGGCGGATTTCGTGGTGCATGGCGTCGGTGTAATCGTTGGCCGACAGCTTGCCCTGCTTGAAGGCCTGGCGCGCCAGACGAATCGAACCGGTCTGCGGAAACGAACCGATGGTGGTGGTCGGGAACGCCGGCAGTTTCAGCCGTGCACGCTGTTGCTCGATGCGTTTGGCGAACGGTGATTGGCGTTGGCTGTCGGTTGCGTCGATGGCGTTGATGCGTGCCTGCACCTCAGCTTTATGAATGCGCGGCGATTGCGTACGACTAGCAGCGATGACGCGACTTTCGGCCAACGCAGCCTGCACTTTCGGTGCTTGCGGATCGTTGAGGGCATCGCGCAGTACAGCGATTTCGCCACACTTCTGCACAGCGAACGCCAGCCAGCTTTTCAGCTCGGGATCGAGTTTGTCTTCGCGTTCCAGATCCACCGGGCTGTGCAGCAGCGAGCAGGAACTGCTGACCCACAGGTTGTCGCCAAAACGCTCCTGGGCAAATCGCAGTTGTTCAAGCACGGGCTCCAGCTCGCAGCGCCAGACGTTGCGACCATTGACCAGACCGACCGAGAGAATCTTGTAGATCGGCAAGCGGTCCAACACGTGCAACAGTTGATCCGGCGCCCGCACGGCGTCGATGTGCAAACCTTGCACCGGCAGGCCGACGGCCAGGCCGAGGTTGTCTTGCAGGCCGCTGAAGTAAGTGGCCACCAGTTTTTTCAGCGGCGAGTACTGCAGGATGTGATACGCGCGTTCGAAGGCGTTTTTCCATTCCTGCGGCAGGTCGAGGGTCAGGATCGGCTCATCGATCTGCACCCATTCAACGCCTTGGGCGGCGAGGCGACCGAGGATTTCGCCGTAGATCGGCAGCAGGCGCTCCAGCAGGTCGAGCTTGTCGAAATCGTTGCCTTTCGCCTTGCCCAACCACAGGTAAGTCAGTGGACCGATGATGACGGGTTTGATGCTGTGGCCGAGGGCCTTGGCTTCTTCAACTTCATCGAACAGCTGTTCCCAGCTCAGCTTGAACTGCTGGTCAGCGGTGAATTCCGGGACCAGATAATGGTAGTTGGTGTCGAACCACTTGGTCAGTTCCTGGGCGTATTGCGCCTGGCCATGTTCGCCGCCGCAGCAGCTCGCCGTGGCGCCACGGGACATGGCGAACAGGGTGTCGAGGGTCGGCAGGCCGCGCTCGTCACGGGTGCTGTCGAAACGCTCGGGGATCACGCCGAAGGCCAGGGAGTGAGTCAGCACCTGGTCGTACCAGGCGAAGTCGCCGACCGGCAGCAAGTCGATGCCGGCGTCTTTCTGCAATTGCCAGTGGGTGGCGCGCAATTGGCGGCCGACGCTCTTCAGTGCGCTCTGGTCGAGGTCGCCCTTCCAATAGGATTCAAGGGCTTTTTTCAGTTCGCGGTCGGCGCCAATGCGCGGAAAACCCAGGGTGTGTGCCACGGCCATGTCGAATGTGCTCCTGTGTAAAAGATGGCGCTATTGTCGACAGCCAGGGCAACATGAGACAAACTCAACCTTTTCGTGTTGATCACAAGTTTTCCTCATGGAGCCCCGCGGTGCTTGAAATCCGTCACCTGAAGACCCTGCATGCCTTGCGCGAAGCCGATAGCCTGGTGGATGCGGCCGACCGCCTGCACCTGACCCAGTCGGCGCTGTCCCACCAGTTCAAGGAACTGGAGGAGCGCATGGGGATGCCGTTGTTCGTGCGCAAGACCAAACCGGTGCGTTTCACCAGTGCCGGTTTGCGCCTGCTGCAACTGGCCGACGCCACCCTGCCGCTGCTGCGTGCCGCCGAACGCGACATCAGTCGTCTGGCCGGCGGTACGGCCGGGCGCTTGCATATGGCCATCGAATGCCACAGTTGCTTCCAGTGGCTGATGCCGACCATCGACCAGTTCCGCGACGCCTGGCCGGAGGTCGAACTGGACCTGGCCTCGGGGTTCTCCTTCGCGCCGCTGCCGGCCCTGGCCCGTGGCGATCTGGACCTGGTGGTGACGTCCGATCCGGTGGATCTGGTCGGCATTACCTATGTACCGCTGTTCACCTATGAAGCGATGCTCGCCGTGGCCAATCAGCACCGATTGGCGAGCAAGGCGTACATCGTTCCGGAAGACTTGCTCACCGAGACCTTGATCACCTACCCGGTTGAGCGTGATCGACTGGACATCTTCACCCGCTTCCTGGAACCCGCCGACGTCGAACCGGCCCAGGTCCGCACCTCGGAACTGACGGTGATGATGATGCAACTGGTGGCCAGCGGACGCGGCGTATGCGGCATGCCCCATTGGGCGCTGCATGAATACAGCTCACGGGGCTACGTGAAGGCCAAGCGATTGGGCGAGAAAGGATTGTTTGCCACGCTGTACGCAGCGATCCGGGCTGACATGCTGGACGCCCCGTACATGCGCGACTTTTTGCTGACGGCCAAGGACACGTCGTTTTCTACGTTGGATGGGGTGAGCGCCGTCCGTTGAAAACACACATATCCCTGTGGGAGCGAGCCTGCTCGCGAAGAGGGCGTGTCAGACACATCAATATT
>NZ_JBSVWS010000307.1:0-3447 GCF_054071155.1 Pseudomonas sp. SDO5532_S415
GTCGCGTAGCGGCCCCAAAAGCTTTGGGACTGCTTCGCAGCCGAACGGGAGCAAGCTCCCTCGCCACACAGGCTCGCTCCCACAAAGGATTGCGTTGGGCTTACTGGGCAGTAAACGTGGTGTAGCTGTTGATCAGGTTGCGGTAGTTCGGCAGGCGTTCGGACAGCAGGTTGGCCAGGCCTTCCATGTCATTGCGCCAGTCGCCTTGCAGCTCGCAGGCCACCGAGAACCAGTTCAGCAGGTGTGCACCGGCGGCCGACATGCGCGCCCAGGCGGCTTGCTGCACGGTGGTGTTGAAGGTGCCGGAAGCGTCGGTCACCACGAACACTTCAAAACCTTCGGCAATGGCCGACAGGGTCGGGAATGCCACGCAGACGTCAGTCACCACACCGGCGATGATCAGTTGCTTGCGACCGGTGGCCTTGACGGCTTTGACGAAGTCTTCGTTGTCCCAGGCGTTGATCTGGCCAGGACGCGCAATGAACGGTGCGTCAGGGAACTGCGCCTTGAGCTCCGGTACGATCGGACCGTTAGGCCCCTTGTCGAAACTGGTGGTGAGGATGGTCGGCAGTTTGAAGAACTTGGCGATATCGCCCAGGGCCAGCACGTTGTTCTTGAATTCGTTGGGCGAGAAATCCTGCACCAGCGAAATCAGACCGGTCTGGTGGTCGACCAGCAGTACCACTGCATCGTCTTTGTTCAGGCGTGAGTACGGAACGTTGCTCATGAAAAAACTCCTTGGTGGATGGTTGTTGCTTGCTGCGCCGGTCCATGCGGCCGGCGCTTTTGGGTGTTCGTCAAAAGGCAAAGCACGAGCAGCCGAAGGCGCCCCAGAAACCCGCAAAATCGCTGACCGGCGCATTCGACAGGCGTGCCCGCTCGTGGCTGTGGGAGTGCACCGCGCAAGGCCCGCTGCACTGGTGAACCTGCGCCTGCAACGGCGAGTTCGGCCGCCAGTGACCCGGGACTTTCACCACCGGCGACCAGTCCGGCAGCACCGGCACGCTGGCAGGTCCCAGCTTCTCGAAATCGCCGGCGGCGTACACCACCTTGCCGCCGACCACGGTCAGTACCGACTCGATCCACTTGATCGCTTCTTCGTCGACGCTGAAAAAATCCGCGCTCAAGGCGGCCAGGTCCGCCAGTTGCCCGACCTTGATCTGGCCTTTCTTGCCCTGCTCGGACGAGAACCAGGCACTGCCGTGGGTGAACAGTTCCAGCGCGGTCTGCCGCGACAGGCCTTCGGCGTGCAATGCCATGCCGCCGACGGTGCGCCCGCTGACCATCCAGTACAGCGAGGTCCACGGGTTGTAGCTCGACACTCGCGTGGCATCGGTGCCGGCACCCACCGGCACGCCTTCGGCGAGCATGCGCTGGATCGGCGGCGTGGCTTCGGCGGCCTTGGCGCCGTAGCGCTCGACGAAGTACTCGCCCTGAAACGCCATGCGATCCTGAATCGCGATGCCGCCGCCTAGCGCCCTCACCCGCTCGATGTTCCGGGGAGTGATGGTTTCGGCGTGATCGAAAAACCACGGCAAGCCATTGAACGGAATGTCGCGGTTGACCTTCTCGAACACGTCGAGCATGCGGCTGATGGACTCGTCGTAGGTGGCGTGCAAACGGAACGGCCAGCGCTGCTCGACCAGATGGCGCACCACCGGCTCCAGTTCGTCTTCCATGCTTTGCGGCAGGTCCGGGCGTGGTTCGAGGAAGTCCTCGAAATCCGCCGCCGAGAACACCAGCATCTCTCCGGCGCCGTTGTGTCGCAGGTAGTCATCGCCCTGATGCAACTTGACGCTGCCGGTCCAGTTCTGGAAATCCGTCAGCTCTTCCTTGGGTTTCTGGGTGAACAGGTTGTAGGCGATGCGAATGGTCAACTGCTGGTCCTTGGCCAACTGCTCGATCACCTGGTAATCGTCCGGATAATTCTGGAAACCACCCCCGGCATCAATGGCGCTGGTCAGCCCCAGGCGATTGAGTTCGCGCATGAACTGACGCGTCGAGTTGACTTGATACTCCAGCGGCAGCTTCGGCCCCTTGGCCAGGGTCGAGTAGAGAATCATCGCGTTGGGTCGCGCCACCAGCATGCCGGTAGGGTTGCCATTGGCATCGCGGACGATTTCGCCACCCGGCGGATTCGGTGTGTCACGGGTATAACCGGCCACGCGCAAGCCGGCACGGTTGAGCAAGGCGCGGTCGTACAAATGCAGGACGAACACCGGGGTGTCCGGCGCGGCCTGATTGAGCTCTTCGAGGGTTGGCATGCGCTTTTCGGCGAACTGGAACTCGTTCCAGCCCCCGACCACCCGCACCCATTGCGGCGTCGGCGTGCGATCGGCCTGTTCCTTGAGCATGCGCAACGCATCGGCCAGGGACGGCACACCTTCCCAACGCAGTTCAAGGTTGTAGTTCAAGCCGCCACGGATCAGGTGCAGGTGCGAGTCGTTGAGGCCGGGAATCACGCAACGGCCCTTGAGGTCGATCACCTGCGTGCCCGAGCCGCGCAAGGCCATGGCCTCGGCATCGCTGCCAACGGCGACGAAACGACCATCGCTGATGGCCACGGCACTGGCGAAGGGCTTTTCACGGTCAACGGTATGAAACTGGCCATTGAACAAAATCAGATCGGCGTTCATCGCGTTTCCTTAAGGCTTGGTGGTATGGGGCTAAGCGGAATGGGACTGGCCGGCTTCCAGCCAGGGCGCGAACAGGCGCGTGGCGAGCGGCATGAAGACGTACACCACCGACAGCACGATGGTCAGAGTGATCAGGAAGGTCGCGACCACGTAGCTGGAAAGGAACGCGTTGAGCTGCAACAACGGCCCCCAAAGCAGCGGCACGAGCAAGGTGTGCGGCAGGATCACCAGCAACGTCACCACGGCCTGCTTCCAGCGCGGCGGTGGCGACGCGGCATCGGCCAGCGGGGTAAACCAGAATTCGTTGAGCGGATTGACCTCGGTCTGGTCGCCGTCGGCCAGCATCGGCGCGGCTTCTTCGACCAGTGCCTGGCGCTGCGGCGAATCGAGCCAGCGTTGCATGGCTTCGGTGGAGCAGAAGCGCAGCACACAGGTGAACATCTGCAAGCCGCCGTGCTGGCCGCGAATCACATCGACACCCAAATGCCCTTCACTCTGCCCGGCAATGCCGACGATACGCCGCAACCAGGTTTCATAAGCGGCTTCATGACCGGCCTTGATCCGATGCTTGACGATCAGCGTGACAATCTCATCGGCCCCCGGTGCTGGCTTGCTCTGGGAATGGGCTACAGGCATGACAAAAGGGCTCCGGCGAAACTGGGTTGGGAATGGGTGGATCATGCCGGGGCGGGGAAGGAAAAAATTGGATGTACGTGCTCTTTTTGCGAGGGTGCGTGGATCTGAAAATCAACACGAAACCACTGTGGGAGCGAGCCTGCTCGCGAAGGCGGCCTTTCAGTCAAAAAAGAGT
>NZ_JBSVWS010000308.1:0-3291 GCF_054071155.1 Pseudomonas sp. SDO5532_S415
GTGGTCGAATTCCAATGTGGGAGCGAGCCTGCTCGCGAAGAAGACAACCCGGCCTTAAAGTAGAAACATCGAACGCACTATTGCCCCAAAGGTCTGCTCCCTATACCCCCGAACTCATCGACCAAAGGAGACGCTGACATGTCCGATCCATTGACCCTCAACCAACGCATCGTCCTGGCCTCGCGCCCGGTCGGCGCGCCGACGCCGGAGAACTTTCGCCTGGAACGGGTCGCGCTACCCGATCTGGCGGACGGTCAGGTGTTGCTCAAAACCCTTTATCTGTCGCTGGACCCGTACATGCGCGGACGCATGAGTGATGCTCCGTCCTACGCAGCCCCGGTGGAAATCGGCGAGGTGATGACCGGTGGCGCGGTCAGTCGGGTCGAGCGCTCGCTCAATCCCAAGTTTCAGGAAGGCGATCTGGTGGTCGGAGCCACGGGCTGGCAAAGCCACAGCATCAATGACGGTCGCAGCATCATGCCGATTCCCTCAACGCTGCCCAGCCCGTCCATGGCCCTGGGCGTCCTGGGCATGCCGGGCATGCCGGGCATGACTGCCTACATGGGATTGATGGACATCGGTCAACCCAAGGCCGGTGAAACCCTGGTGGTGGCGGCTGCATCCGGCGCGGTGGGTTCGGTGGTTGGCCAAGTGGCGAAGATCAAGGGCTTGCGGGTGGTCGGTGTGGCGGGAGGCGCGGACAAGTGCCGCTACGTGATTCAAGATTTGGGTTTTGATGCCTGCATCGACCACAGGAGCCCGGACTTCGTCGATGAACTGGCTCAGGCGTGCCCCAAGGGTATCGACATCTATTACGAAAACGTCGGTGGCAAGGTCTTCGACGCGGTCGTGCCGTTACTCAATCCCAAGGCGCGGATTCCGCTGTGCGGCCTGATTGCTTCCTACAACGCCAGCGAAGCGCCGAGCGGGCCGGATCGCCTGCCACAGTTGCAGCGTACGCTGCTGACCAAGCGCGTGCGGATCCAGGGCTTCATCGTGTTCGACGATTACGGCGACCGTCAGCCTGAGTTCGCCAGCGCCATGGCGCCGTGGGTGCGTGACGGCAAGGTGAAATTCCGTGAAGATGTGGTCGATGGCCTGGAAAATGCGCCCCAGGCGTTCATCGGTCTGCTGGAAGGACGCAACTTCGGCAAACTGGTGGTACGGGTCGCCCAGAACTAATTGATGCTGCAATTTGACGCTAAACAGAGGCGCGGGTATAAACCGCGTCTCGTTGTTTTGTCGGATTTTTCCCCCATGAGCTTCAGCCCTTTGATTCGCCAACTGATCGATGCCCTGCGCGTTTTGCCAGGCGTGGGTCAGAAAACCGCCCAGCGCATGGCGTTGCAGTTGCTTGAGCGTGATCGCAGCGGCGGCTCGCGATTGGCACAGGCCCTGAGCCAGGCCATGGAAGGGGTCGGTCACTGCCGTTTGTGCCGCACGCTGACCGAAGATGATCTTTGCCCGCAGTGCGCCGATACCCGGCGCGACGATACGCTGCTCTGCGTGGTGGAGGGGCCAATGGATGTCTACGCCGTGGAGCAGACCGGGTTTCGCGGTCGCTATTTCGTGCTCAAGGGACACCTTTCGCCCCTCGATGGCCTGGGGCCGGAAGCCATTGGCATTCCCCAGTTGATGGCGCGGATCGAGGAAGCGGGTACGTTCACCGAAGTGATCCTCGCCACCAACCCGACGGTGGAAGGGGAGGCCACGGCGCACTACATCGCCCAGTTGCTCAGCAGCAAAGGCCTGATCGCTTCGCGTATTGCCCATGGCGTGCCGCTTGGGGGCGAGCTGGAACTGGTGGATGGTGGGACACTGGCGCATTCGTTTGCGGGGCGTAAACCGATTTCGCTTTAGTTTGTGTGTCGTCTGTTATGACGCCTTCGCGAGCAGGCTCGCTCCCACAAGGGATTCGTATACACCGAAAATCCAATGTGGGAGCGAGCCTGCTCGCGAAGGGTGCACCTCGGACTCCCTGATTCACACAATCCTGTTGTAAACCAAGCAAGCGCTCGGTTAACTTCGCTGAACCCTTCAGTGGAGTTCGCCGATGCCTGCCTTTCAGGAATACTTCGATCCCAGCCACCAATTGGTCCGCGACAGCGTCAGACGATTCGTCGAACGCGAGATTCTTCCTGACATCGATCAGTGGGAAGAAGCCGAAAGCTTTCCCCGTGAGCTTTACCTCAAGGCTGGTGCGGCGGGGATTCTCGGGATCGGTTACCCGGAAGCGCTCGGCGGGAGCCATGAAGGAGATTTGTTCGCCAAGGTCGCCGCCAGCGAAGAGCTGATGCGCTGTGGTTCAGGTGGCCTGGTAGCGGGGTTGGGGTCGTTGGACATCGGTCTGCCGCCGATTCTCAAATGGGCCAGGCCACAAGTCCGTGACCACGTCGTGCCGCAGGTGGTGTCCGGCAAGAAGATCAGCGCCCTGGCCGTCACCGAACCCGGCGGCGGTTCAGACGTCGCCAACCTGCAAACCCGCGCCGTGCGTGACGGCGATTTTTACCGGGTCAGCGGCAGCAAAACCTTTATCACCAGTGGCGTACGTGCGGATTACTACACGGTTGCGGTGCGCACCGGTGAGCCGGGTTTCGCCGGCATCAGCCTGTTGTTGATCGAGAAGGGCGCCCCCGGTTTCACCGTGGGGCGGCAGTTGAAGAAAATGGGCTGGTGGGCATCGGACACCGCCGAGCTGTTCTTCGATGATTGCCGCGTGCCGGTGGGCAATCTGATCGGCAGCGAGAACATGGGTTTTGCCTGCATCATGGGCAATTTCCAGAGCGAACGCCTGGCGCTGGCCTTGATGGCCAACATGACGGCGCAGCTCGCCCTGGAGGAAAGCCTGAAGTGGGCGCGAGAGCGTGAGGCCTTCGGCAAACCTATCGGCAAGTTCCAGGTGATCAAGCACCGCCTCGCCGAAATGGCCACGGAACTGGAAGTCTCAAGGGAGTTCACCTACCGCCAGGCGGCGAAAATGGCCGCGGGGCAGAGTGTGATCAAGGAGATCTCCATGGCCAAGAATTTCGCCACCGACACGGCGGACAGGATTACCCACGACGCGGTGCAGATCCTGGGGGGAATGGGCTACATGCGCGAGAGTCTGGTGGAGCGGCTGTACCGGGATAACCGGATACTTTCGATCGGGGGCGGGACGCGGGAAGTGATGAACGAAATCATCAGCAAGCAGATGGGGCTTTGAGATTTTCGGTGTGACTACTGACGCTTTCGCGAGCAGGCTCGCTCCCACAGGGGGGCTTCGGCGTACACATATTTTGCGTATGACGAAAG
>NZ_JBSVWS010000309.1:0-3240 GCF_054071155.1 Pseudomonas sp. SDO5532_S415
TTGTGAACGGCACAAATCCCTTGTGGGAGCGAGCCTGCTCGCGAAGAGGCCGGCACAAACAACACACATGCTTGACCCTTTACCCAAGAACAACAAAGCAACACCCGAAAACCCCTGCGCCGAACTCGGCTCTGCCATAAATCCAATAACATCCGGAGTAGTCGCTCATGGCTCGTTTGCAACGCACCCTGTCATTAGGGTCGGTGGTGCTGTTCGGCATCGCCTACATGACGCCGATCATTGTGCTCGGCACTTTTGGCATTCTCGCTCAATCCACCGCCGGCATGGTGCCCGCCGCTTATCTCGCGGCGCTGGTGGCGATGTTCTTCACCGCCATGAGCTACGGACGCATGGCCTCGGCCTTCCCGGTCGCCGGTTCCGCCTACAGCTATGTGCGCAAGGCCATCAGCCCGAAACTGGGCTTCATCGCCGGTTGGGCAGTGCTGCTCGATTACCTGTTTTTGCCCATGGCGATCTGGCTGATCGGTGCCGCTTACCTGAACTCCGCTTTCCCGGCGGTGCCGCAGTGGGTCTGGGTGCTGGCGTTCATCGGCATCACCAGCGCCATCAACATCGTCGGCCTGAAACTGGCCAACGGCATCAACGCCTTGCTGATGCTGGTGCAGTTCCTGGTGCTGGTGGCCTTCGTTGCGCTATGCGTGCATTACGTCGGTGGCGATGCGAGCACGCCGCTGTGGTCGATCAAACCGTTCTTCAACGGCGACATGCAAATGCCGTTGATCATGAGCGGCGCGGCCATCGCCTGTTATTCGTTCCTCGGCTTCGACGCGGTCAGCACCTTGACCGAAGAAACCCGCGACCCACGTCGCACCATTCCCCGGGCGATCATGCTGATCACCTTGATCGGCGGGCTGATTTTCGTCTGCGTCTCGTACTTCGTGCAGGTCGCCCATCCGTCGTTCCAGTTCGACAGCGTTGATTCGGCGGCCTATGAAATTGCCCGCAACATCGGCGGCGACCTGTTCGTCTCGATCTTCCTGATCGGCCTGATCGTCGGCCAGTTCGCCTCGGGTTTGTCGGCCCAGGCCAGCGGTTCGCGTTTGCTGTACGCCATGGGCCGTGACGGCGTGCTGCCGAAATCGTTTTTCGGCACTCTGCACGAACGTTTCGGCACGCCGATCAACAGCATCCTGCTCTGCGCCGTGGTGGCCTTGCTTGCACTGAAACTCGACGTCACCACCTCGACCTCGTTCATCAACTTCGGCGCCTTCCTGGCCTTCAGCCTGGTGAACCTGTCGGTGATCTTCCATTACTGGATCGGTGGCGAGAAAAAAGGCCTGCGCGAGCTGGTGCTGTTCCTGATTTTCCCCTTCATCGGCCTGGTGGCGGACCTGTGGTTGATGGTCAGCCTTGACCACCTGGCGATCTACCTCGGCTTGAGCTGGCTGGCGATCGGCGTGGTGTATCTGGCGGTGTTGACCGGCGGTTTCCGTCGGCAGCCACCGGAGATGGATTTCCAGGAGGCTGCGTAAGTACTGGTGCAGGAGGCCTTTGCTCACCAGCGGAGGACATGTGATCCTTGCCGCTTTTGAGTCAAAGGCCTTTGTTCATGTCGACGTTTGCTGCCCAACCCGCCGGAATTATCCACATTGCCGCCGCCCTGTTGATCGGCCCGGACGGTCGAACGTTGCTGGTGCGCAAGCGCGGCACCGAGGCCTTCATGCAACCGGGCGGCAAGATCGAAGCCCATGAACAACCGGCCAACGCTTTGGCCCGTGAACTGGAAGAAGAGCTGGGGCTGGTCATCGATCCGGCGCACGCCACCTTCCTCGGCCAGTTCTCGGCACCCGCCGCCAATGAGCCGGGTTATGTGGTGAAAGCCGAGATTTTTCTGCTGGGCATTGATTCCGACGTCACCCCGGCTGCCGAGATCGAAGAGGTGATCTGGATCGATCCGGCCACCGACGGCGACGTCACGCTGGCACCCTTGACAAGGGACCTGATCCTGCCGTTTTATCGGGCTTCGCTGATCGCGACTGCCTGATCATTCAAGCAAAGGACCCGCCATGATCCCGCTTCAAGACTTGCTGATTTTCGCCGCCGCCGCGTTGCTGATGGTACTGACGCCGGGGCCGAACATGATCTACCTGATCTCTCGTTCGATCTGCCAGGGCCGCAAGGCCGGCGTGACTTCGTTGCTGGGGGTGGTCGCCGGGTTTTTCGTGCATCTGTTCGCCGCCGCTGCCGGTTTGACTGCTGTGTTCCTGGCGGTGCCGATGGCTTATGAAGTGCTGAAGTGGGCGGGTGCGTTGTACCTGCTATGGCTGGCCTGGCAGGCGGTCAAACCCGGTGCGCGTTCGCCGTTCGAAGCGCAACAGTTGCCGCCGGATTCGTCGCGCAAATTGATCACCATGGGCTTCCTCACCAGCGCCCTGAACCCCAAGATCGCGGTGTTTTACCTGTCGGTGTTTCCTCAGTTCATCACCCCTGAACACGGTTCGGTGTTCACCCAAAGCATCCTGCTGGGCCTGACCCAGATCAGCGTCAGTTTCAGCGTCAATCTGCTGATCGCCCTGTTTGCCGCGGGCATTGCTTCGTGGTTTGTCAACAACCCGACCTGGCTGGCGATGCAGCGTTATTTCATGGGTTTTGTGCTGTCGGCGCTGGCGCTGCGGCTGATGCTTGAACAACGCCGGATGGCCTGACCGTGTGGATTCAGCGACTGGACGCCAGCCATGCCCTGGACTACCGGGCGCTGATGCTTGAGGCCTATGACCGGCATCCGCAGGCATTCACCTCCAGCGTGCGCGAGCGTGCCTCAATGCCGCTCGGTTGGTGGGAATCGCGCCTGACCGGCAAGCTCGATGTAGTGCTCGGCGCCTTCGAGGAAGGGCGGCTGGCGGGCATCGCCGGGCTGGCCTTCGAGCCTCGGGAGAAGGCCCGGCACAAGGCGACGCTGTTTGGCATGTACGTGTCCGCCAACGTGCGCCAGCGGGGGCTAGGCCACCAACTGGTGCAGGCGGTTTTGGCCGAAGCGCGAACCCATCAGGGATTGCGACTGATCAAGCTGACCGTCACCGCCGGCAACGATGCCGCCTTCAACCTGTACCGACGCAATGGATTTATCCAGTTCGGCCTGGAACCGATGGCGGTGCGGGTGGGCGAGGAATACTTCGACAAAATCCACATGTGGCGCGAGCTCTAACCATCACCGAAATCCCAATGTGGGAGCGAGCCTGCTCGCGAAGGCGGTGTGTCAGTCAATATTGATGTGTCTGA
>NZ_JBSVWS010000310.1:0-3233 GCF_054071155.1 Pseudomonas sp. SDO5532_S415
GGGGCCATAGCTCAGCTGGGAGAGCGCCTGCCTTGCACGCAGGAGGTCAGCGGTTCGATCCCGCTTGGCTCCACCACTACTGCTTCTGACGTATAAAGCTTAGAAATGAGCATTCCATCGAACGATGGTGAATGTTGATTTCTAGTCTTTGACTGGATCGTTCTTTAAAAATTTGGGTATGTGATAGAAAGATAGACTGAACGTTACTTTCACTGGTAACGGATCAGGCTAAGGTAAAATTTGTGAGTTGCTCTTAGAGCAATGCGAATTTTCGGCGAATGTCGTCTTCACAGTATAACCAGATTGCTTGGGGTTATATGGTCAAGTGAAGAAGCGCATACGGTGGATGCCTTGGCAGTCAGAGGCGATGAAAGACGTGGTAGCCTGCGAAAAGCTTCGGGGAGTCGGCAAACAGACTTTGATCCGGAGATGTCTGAATGGGGGAACCCAGCCATCATAAGATGGTTATCTTGTACTGAATACATAGGTGCAAGAGGCGAACCAGGGGAACTGAAACATCTAAGTACCCTGAGGAAAAGAAATCAACCGAGATTCCCTTAGTAGTGGCGAGCGAACGGGGACTAGCCCTTAAGTGGCTTTGAGATTAGCGGAACGCTCTGGAAAGTGCGGCCATAGTGGGTGATAGCCCTGTACGCGAAAATCTCTTGGTCATGAAATCGAGTAGGACGGAGCACGAGAAACTTTGTCTGAATATGGGGGGACCATCCTCCAAGGCTAAATACTACTGACTGACCGATAGTGAACTAGTACCGTGAGGGAAAGGCGAAAAGAACCCCGGAGAGGGGAGTGAAATAGATCCTGAAACCGTATGCGTACAAGCAGTGGGAGCCTACTTTGTTAGGTGACTGCGTACCTTTTGTATAATGGGTCAGCGACTTATTTTCAGTGGCGAGCTTAACCGAATAGGGGAGGCGTAGCGAAAGCGAGTCTTAATAGGGCGTCTAGTCGCTGGGAATAGACCCGAAACCGGGCGATCTATCCATGGGCAGGTTGAAGGTTAGGTAACACTGACTGGAGGACCGAACCGACTACCGTTGAAAAGTTAGCGGATGACCTGTGGATCGGAGTGAAAGGCTAATCAAGCTCGGAGATAGCTGGTTCTCCTCGAAAGCTATTTAGGTAGCGCCTCATGTATCACTGTAGGGGGTAGAGCACTGTTTCGGCTAGGGGGTCATCCCGACTTACCAAACCGATGCAAACTCCGAATACCTACAAGTGCCGAGCATGGGAGACACACGGCGGGTGCTAACGTCCGTCGTGAAAAGGGAAACAACCCAGACCGTCAGCTAAGGTCCCAAAGTTATGGTTAAGTGGGAAACGATGTGGGAAGGCTTAGACAGCTAGGAGGTTGGCTTAGAAGCAGCCACCCTTTAAAGAAAGCGTAATAGCTCACTAGTCGAGTCGGCCTGCGCGGAAGATGTAACGGGGCTCAAACCATACACCGAAGCTACGGGTATCATCTTCGGATGATGCGGTAGAGGAGCGTTCTGTAAGCCTGTGAAGGTGAGTTGAGAAGCTTGCTGGAGGTATCAGAAGTGCGAATGCTGACATGAGTAACGACAATGGGTGTGAAAAACACCCACGCCGAAAGACCAAGGTTTCCTGCGCAACGTTAATCGACGCAGGGTTAGTCGGTCCCTAAGGCGAGGCTGAAAAGCGTAGTCGATGGAAAACAGGTTAATATTCCTGTACTTCTGGTTATTGCGATGGAGGGACGGAGAAGGCTAGGCCAGCTTGGCGTTGGTTGTCCAAGTTTAAGGTGGTAGGCTGAAATCTTAGGTAAATCCGGGGTTTCAAGGCCGAGAGCTGATGACGAGTTACCCTTTGGGTGACGAAGTGGTTGATGCCATGCTTCCAAGAAAAGCTTCTAAGCTTCAGATAACCAGGAACCGTACCCCAAACCGACACAGGTGGTTGGGTAGAGAATACCAAGGCGCTTGAGAGAACTCGGGTGAAGGAACTAGGCAAAATGGCACCGTAACTTCGGGAGAAGGTGCGCCGGTGAGGGTGAAGCACTTGCTGCGTAAGCCCACGCCGGTCGAAGATACCAGGCCGCTGCGACTGTTTATTAAAAACACAGCACTCTGCAAACACGAAAGTGGACGTATAGGGTGTGACGCCTGCCCGGTGCCGGAAGGTTAATTGATGGGGTTAGCTAACGCGAAGCTCTTGATCGAAGCCCCGGTAAACGGCGGCCGTAACTATAACGGTCCTAAGGTAGCGAAATTCCTTGTCGGGTAAGTTCCGACCTGCACGAATGGCGTAACGATGGCGGCGCTGTCTCCACCCGAGACTCAGTGAAATTGAAATCGCTGTGAAGATGCAGTGTATCCGCGGCTAGACGGAAAGACCCCGTGAACCTTTACTATAGCTTTGCACTGGACTTTGAATTTGCTTGTGTAGGATAGGTGGGAGGCTTTGAAGCGTGGACGCCAGTTCGCGTGGAGCCATCCTTGAAATACCACCCTGGCAACTTTGAGGTTCTAACTCAGGTCCGTTATCCGGATCGAGGACAGTGTATGGTGGGTAGTTTGACTGGGGCGGTCTCCTCCTAAAGAGTAACGGAGGAGTACGAAGGTGCGCTCAGACCGGTCGGAAATCGGTCGTAGAGTATAAAGGCAAAAGCGCGCTTGACTGCGAGACAGACACGTCGAGCAGGTACGAAAGTAGGTCTTAGTGATCCGGTGGTTCTGTATGGAAGGGCCATCGCTCAACGGATAAAAGGTACTCCGGGGATAACAGGCTGATACCGCCCAAGAGTTCATATCGACGGCGGTGTTTGGCACCTCGATGTCGGCTCATCACATCCTGGGGCTGAAGCCGGTCCCAAGGGTATGGCTGTTCGCCATTTAAAGTGGTACGCGAGCTGGGTTTAGAACGTCGTGAGACAGTTCGGTCCCTATCTGCCGTGGACGTTTGAGATTTGAGAGGGGCTGCTCCTAGTACGAGAGGACCGGAGTGGACGAACCTCTGGTGTTCCGGTTGTCACGCCAGTGGCATTGCCGGGTAGCTATGTTCGGAATAGATAACCGCTGAAAGCATCTAAGCGGGAAACTAGCCTCAAGATGAGATCTCACTGGAGCCTTGAGCTCCCTGAAGGGCCGTCGAAGACTACGACGTTGATAGGTCGGGTGTGTAAGCGCTGTGAGGCGTTGAGCTAACCGATACTAATTGCCCGTGAGGCTTGACCATATAACACCCAAGCAATTTGA
>NZ_JBSVWS010000311.1:0-3184 GCF_054071155.1 Pseudomonas sp. SDO5532_S415
ACGCTGAACGGGTGGGAGCGAGCCTGCTCGCGAAGGCAATCTCAAAAACACTTCCCTCCCGCGCCCCAGCACGCACCTGAATGTTCGAATATTTTCCTTTGGCCGCCCTTCGATGAGTTTTTTCAATCGAAGCCGACTGGCTGTGCGCGTCTTTATGGGCTAATATTTTCGCAAATGAACATTCATGTTCGAATTCAAATACAGAAAATCAAAGAATTCCGAGGCCTTAGCCGATGCCCACTTCTACCTTGCCTACGCCCCCTCTTGCCGAGGTCTACGATATCGCCGTCATCGGTGGCGGCATCAATGGCGTGGGGATCGCAGCGGATGCCGCCGGCCGCAGACTCTCGGTGTTCCTTTGCGAAAAGGATGATCTGGCCAGCCACACTTCTTCGGCCAGCAGCAAGCTGATCCACGGCGGTCTGCGCTACCTCGAACACTACGAGTTCCGCCTGGTGCGCGAGGCTCTGGCCGAGCGCGAGGTGCTGCTGACCAAGGCACCGCACATCGTCAAGCAAATGCGCTTCGTGCTGCCGCATCGTCCGCACCTGCGTCCGGCCTGGATGATCCGCGCCGGCCTGTTCCTGTATGACAACCTGGGCAAACGGGAACAACTCAAAGGTTCGAAAAGCCTGAAGTTCGGCCCGGACAGCGCCCTGAAAAGCGAAATCACCAAAGGCTTCGAATACTCCGACTGCTGGGTCGACGATGCACGCCTGGTGGTGTTGAACGCCATGGCAGCCCGGGAAAAAGGCGCTCACGTCCACACCCAGACCCGCTGTGTCAGCGCACGTCGCACCAAAGGCCTATGGCACCTGCACCTGGAGCGCGCCGATGGCAGTCTGTTTTCGATCCGCGCCAAGGCACTGGTGAATGCGGCCGGCCCTTGGGTCGCCAAGTTCATTCGTGATGACCTGAAAATGGAATCGCCCTACGGCATCCGCCTGATCCAGGGCAGCCACCTGATCGTGCCAAAGCTGTACGAAGGCGAACACGCGCACATTCTGCAAAACGAAGATCAGCGCATCGTGTTCACCATTCCGTACCTGAACCACTTCACGCTGATCGGCACCACCGACCGCGAGTACACCGGCGATCCGGCCAAAGTGGTGATCACCGAAGGCGAAACCGATTACCTGCTGAAAGTGGTCAATGCCCACTTCAAAAAGCAGATCAGCCGCGACGACATCCTGCACAGCTATTCCGGTGTGCGTCCGCTGTGCAACGACGAGTCCGACAACCCGTCGGCCGTCACCCGCGATTACACCCTGGCGCTGTCGGGCAGCGGTGAGGAAGCGCCGCTGCTGTCGGTGTTCGGCGGCAAGCTGACCACCTACCGCAAGCTGGCCGAATCGGCGCTGGCGCAACTGGCATCCTACTTCCCACACATCAAGCCGAGCTGGACGGCCAATGAAACCCTGCCGGGCGGCGAAGGCATGACCACCCCGCAAGCGCTGAGCTCGCAGATCCGCGACAAGTACGACTGGATTCCGACCGAGATCTCGCGCCGCTGGGCCACCACCTACGGCAGCCGGACCTGGCGCATGCTCGAAGGCGTACAAAACCTGAGCGATCTGGGCGAGCACATCGGCGGCGGTCTCTATACCCGCGAAGTCGATTACCTGTGCAGCGAAGAGTGGGCCACCACCGCCCACGACATCCTCTGGCGTCGCAGCAAGCTTGGCTTGTTCACCACCGCCGCAGAGCAGGACACGCTCAAGGATTACCTGAACAAGGTCGAGCAGAACCGCAGCAAGATCGAAGCGGCCTGATCGTTATCCGGAAAAACGAAAGCCCCTGAACCTCACGATTCAGGGGCTTTTTTTGCGCTTTTTTTAATCAGTCACGTAAATCCGATTCATGAATAGGCTGTTCTCGATGGGTCGCCCGTTGGTATTGCGCGGGCCAGACCGCCTTGTGTCCACCGAGGTCGTCATCCGCATGCAGTGGCCAGTACGGATCGCGCAACAACTCCCGGGCCAGGAAAATGATGTCTGCCTGACAGGTGCGCAGAATGTGCTCAGCCTGTGCCGGTTCGGTAATCATTCCTACGGTGCCGGTAGCAAGCCCTGCTTCTTTGCGTACACGCTCAGCGAAGCGGGTCTGATAGCCAGGCCCTGTCGGAATTTCCGCGTTGACCGCCGTACCGCCCGATGAGACGTCGATCAGGTCCACCCCCAGGGACTTGAGACGCCGCGCCAGCTCCACGGTTTCGTCGGGATTCCAGCCGTCCTCCACCCAATCGGTGGCCGAAACCCGGACAAACAACGGCAACTCTTCAGGCCACACCGCGCGCACCGCTTCGGTGACCTGCAACACCAGACGAATGCGATTTTCGAATGAACCGCCGTACTGGTCACGCCGCTGATTACTCAGGGGCGAAAGAAACTGGTGCAACAGATAACCGTGGGCGGCGTGCACTTCGACCACTTTGAATCCGGCAATGAGTGCGCGTTTAGCCGCATCGACGAAGGCCTGAACAATGTCAGCTATCTCGCTTTCTTCGAGCTGCTTGGGCTTTGTGTGCTCAGGGTCGTAAGCGATCGAGGACGGGCCGACTGGTACCCAGCCGCCGTCTGCGGGTTTCACACTGCCATGTGTGCCCAGCCATGGCCGCCAGGTACTGGCCTTGCGTCCCGCATGGGCCAGCTGGATGCCCGCTACGGCGCCCTGAGCGGCAATGAAGCGAGTGATGCGTTGCAGCGGTTCGATCTGTTCATCGTTCCACAAACCAAGGTCTTGCGCGGTGATGCGCCCGTCGGCGGTGACCGCCGTGGCTTCAGTAAATACCAGCCCCGCCCCGCCGATGGCACGGCTGCCGAGGTGGACCAGGTGCCAGTCATTGGCAAGGCCATCGACGCTGGAATACTGGCACATCGGCGATACCGCGATACGGTTGAGCAGGGTCAGTTGGCGAAGGGTATAGGGTTCAAGCAGCAGACTCATGGGGCACCTCTCGAATCAGTGGGCAGGCTCCAGGGTTCTGTTTGAAAGTCGACGAGTGACAGGAAAAAGGTTCAGCACCCGCCCCCGCGGGCAAAAAATTCGACAAGACGTCACAAGGAAAATCAAGCAGTGATTAGAGCCTAGTCGACAACGGGGGATGAGGGAGGGTTCAGAGGGATTTGGTGTAATGGAAATCGCTTTCGCGAGCAGGCTCGCTCCCACAGGGCATGCATAAATC
>NZ_JBSVWS010000312.1:0-3177 GCF_054071155.1 Pseudomonas sp. SDO5532_S415
TCAGTCGGCATTAACATCGACTGACACTCCGCATTCGCGAGCAAGCCCGCTCCCACAGTTGTTTTGCGCCGCCTACACTTGCTGCGGCGTCTGACTTGAACCCTTTCACTGCTCGGCGCATCTTTATCTTTGTCGCATAACAAGAATAAGGAACCGTCATGTTCGATATCAGCACGTTCCCCAAAGCCGATGCCGTCCGCCGGGCTGCACAACTGAGTCAAGACGACTATCACCGCCTGTACCGCGAATCCATCGAACACCCCAGTACCTTCTGGGCCGAACAGGCCAGGCGTTTTCTCGACTGGAGCAAACCGTGGGACACCGTCCAGCGCTATGACCTGAAAACCGGCGAGGCCAGCTGGTTTGCCGGGGCAGAGCTGAACGTCAGCTACAACTGCATCGACCGCCACCTGGAAAAACGCGGTGATCAAATCGCGATCATCTGGGAGGGCGACGACCCTGCCGAATCCACGCAAATCACCTACAAAAAACTGCATCACAACGTGTGCCGCCTGGCCAACGTGCTCAAAAGCCGTGGCGTGAAAAAAGGCGACCGGGTGTGCATCTACATGCCGATGATCCCCGAAGCGGCCTACGCCATGCTCGCCTGTACGCGCATCGGCGCGGTGCATTCGGTCGTGTTCGGCGGCTTTTCCCCGGACTCCCTGCGCGACCGCATTCTCGATGCTGATTGCCGCACCGTGATTACTGCCGATGAAGGCGTGCGCGGCGGCAAATTCATCCCGCTCAAACAGAACGTCGATAAAGCCCTGCAAAGTTGCCCCGACGTCAGCACTGTGGTCGTGGTCGAGCGCACACAGAATCAGGTGAACTGGGTCGAAGGCCGGGACCTCTGGTATCACCAGGCCCTGCGCGACGTCGGCGACGACTGCCCGCCCGAGCCGATGGGCGCCGAAGACCCGCTGTTCATCCTCTACACCTCCGGCAGCACCGGTAAACCCAAAGGCGTGCTGCACACCACCGGCGGTTACCTGCTGCAAGCGGCGATGACCTTCAAATACGTGCTGGACTACCGCGACGGTGAAGTCTTCTGGTGCACCGCCGATGTCGGCTGGGTTACCGGCCACAGCTACATCGTCTACGGTCCGCTGGCCAATGGCGCCACCACCTTGATCTTCGAAGGCGTGCCGAACTACCCGAGCACCTCGCGCTTCTGGCAGGTGATCGACAAGCATAAGGTCAATATTTTCTACACCGCCCCGACCGCCCTGCGCGCCCTGATGCGTGAAGGTCCTGAACCGCTGAAGGAAACGTCCCGCGCCAGCGTCAGACTACTCGGCACCGTCGGTGAGCCGATCAACCCGGAAGCGTGGGAATGGTACTTCCACACAGTTGGCGAAGAGCGTTGCCCGATTGTCGATACCTGGTGGCAGACCGAAACCGGCGGCATCATGCTCAGCCCCCTGGTGAGCGCCCAACGCATCAAACCCGGCTGCGCCACGCAACCGATGTTCGGCGTGCAGCCAGTGCTGCTCGACGAACATGGCAAGGAAATCAAGGGTGCGGGAAGTGGCGTACTGGCAATCAAATCCAGCTGGCCGGCGCAGATTCGCAGCGTCTACCGCGATCCGCAGCGGATGGTCGACACCTACTTCAAGCCTTATCCCGGCTACTACTTCACCGGTGACGGCGCGCGCCGCGACGAAGATGGCGACTATTGGATCACCGGACGCATTGACGATGTGATCAACGTGTCCGGGCACCGCATCGGCACTGCGGAGGTGGAAAGCGCCCTGGTGTTGCACGACAGCATCGCCGAGGCTGCCGTGGTCGGTTACCCCCATGACGTCAAAGGCCAAGGCATCTACGCCTTCGTCACCCCCATGAACGGCGTCGAAACCGGCGACGAGCTGAAGAAAGAGCTACTGGCGATGGTCAGCAAGGAAATCGGCAGCTTCGCCAAACCGGACCTGATCCAGTGGGCACCGGCCTTGCCGAAAACCCGTTCCGGCAAGATCATGCGACGCATTCTGCGCAAGATTGCCTGCAACGAACTCGACAGTCTTGGCGACACCTCGACCCTGGCCGACCCGAGCGTGGTGCAAGGACTGATCGACAAACGTCTTAACCAATAATGCACGCTCTCTGTAGGAGCAGCCGGTCGATGCTCGATCGCTCGCGGTGGGCGTTAACGATAACGTGGGCTTCTTGAAAATACGCGTTATCGTTAACGTCCATCGCGAGCAGGCTCGCTCCTACAGAAAATCACCGAGATCCCATGGAATTCATCCGCAGCCGCATCGAAACCCAAATCATGAGTCTCACCGGTCTGTCCCTGGGTAAACTCGATCTGGAAAACCCCAAGGGCGATCCCGGCCTGTTCGGGCCTGATTCGGTGAGCTGGCAGGTGCACGGTGATTTCAGCAGCATGCTCATCGGCGGTATCAGCGCCCTGATGTTGCAAGCCCTGCATCCGTTGGCTCTGGCGGGAGTGTGGGATCATTCCAATTTTCGCGAGGACATGCTCGGCCGGCTGCGTCGCACCGGTCAGTTCATTTCCGGCACCACGTTTGGTTCTCGCCAGGACGCTGACTGGCTGATCGAGAAAGTGCGCACCATTCATCTCCAGATCACCGGCACCGCACCCGATGGCCGGCCTTACGCCGCCAGCGATCCCGACCTGCTGACCTGGGTGCACGTAGCGGAAGTCAGCAACTTTCTCGCTGCGCATTTGCGCTATCGCAACCCGCATCTGTCCCTGGTCGATCAGGATCGCTATTACGCAGAAATCGCGCTGGTCGCCGAACGCCTGGGTGCCAGAAACGTGCCCGGTTCCCGACAGGAAGTTTCCGATTACCTTGAGCGAATCAGGCCGCAGCTTTTGTGCGACGAACGCAGTCGCGAAGTGCTGCGACTGTTGTTGAACGCCCCGTCCCCCAGCCGTCTGGCCAAACCCTTCGGCGGCCTCATGATGCAGGCCGGGATCGATCTGCTGCCGGACTGGGCCAGTGACATGCTGGGTGTCAGACAAAGCCTGCTGCAACGCAAGCTGATCCGCGCCAGCGTCAATCGCAGCACGCCGATGCTACGCTGGGCGGTGCGCAATGGTTCGGTTCAGCGGGCCAAGCGGCGGATGGGCTTGCTCACTTGAACCAAACTCAAAAGCTTCGCGAGCAGGCTCGCTCCCACAGTGGATGTGTGTCGTTCATCAAATGA
>NZ_JBSVWS010000313.1:0-3079 GCF_054071155.1 Pseudomonas sp. SDO5532_S415
TGGAATGCATTTCAACTGTGGGAGCGAGCCTGCTCGCGAAGGGGGTGATTCGGTCTTACTGCCGAAACACCAGAGCCTTCAACCCGCACTCGATGTCCGCATCCGGAAACTCCGGCGGATTGTCCAGCCGCTGCTCGAAGCGCAGGCTCGGCGCTTCACGGGTCACACCTTCGATGAGGAAGTCCGCACCGAATGCCGGGTCGTTCATGCACGCCAGTACCGTGCCTTGCGGGCTGAGCAGCTCCGGGAGGCGGCGCAGCACGCGCTGGTAATCCTTGGTCAGCAGGAAGCTGCCTTTCTGAAACGAGGGCGGGTCGATGATCACCAGATCGTACGGGCCCTTGCCGATCACCTTGCCCCAGGACTTGAACAGGTCGTGACCGAGAAATGTGACCTTGCCCAGGTCATGTCCGTTGAGCCGGTGGTTGTCGCGGCCACGGCTCAGGGCCGGGCTGGACATGTCCAGATTGACCACGTGGGTCGCGCCACCTTCGATGGCTGCCACCGAAAAACCGCAGGTGTAGGCGAACAGGTTCAGCACCCGTTTGCCCTCGGCATTGGCCCGCACCCAGTCGCGACCGTAGCGCATGTCGAGGAACAGACCGGTGTTCTGCTTGCGACCCAGATCCACCCGGTATTTCAGCCCGCCCTCGGTAATGGTCAATTCGTCGATTTCTTCCCCGAGCAGCCATTCGGTGGTGCTTTGCAGCAGGTAGCGATGTTGCAGCAACAGGGTATGCGCGCCCGATTGTGCCCACTGCGCTGACTGGGTGATCGTCATCAGCAACTGCTTCAAATCGTCGAGTTGCGAAGGCTCCGGCTCCTTGAACAGCGCCACCAATAACACGCCCTGCAACCAGTCGACAGTCACTTGCTCCAGCCCTGGCCAGCAGCGACCACGACCGTGGAACAGGCGGCGGGTTTCGGCAGGGGCGGCTGCCAGGGCGGTCAGCAGGTGTTCGTGGAGGGTGGTGAGGGCGTCAGGGTTCATCGGTCTGGGTCGGCAGTTTCAGGGGGCGGCATTTAACCATACTCGCGCCATTGGTGGACGACACAAAACCCTGTGGGAGCGAGCCGGCTCCGGGCGGCGTTCCGACGAAGGCGTTGTGTCAGGTGCATAAGCATTGTCTGACACTCCGTCTTCGCGAGCAGGCTCGCTCCCACAGGGTCTTCCACAGTTTTTCTCGGGCTGCGAGTTATCACGATTAATTTAACTTTACGTGAGGATTTGGCGATCTCCGGCTGCCCATACTCGGCCCTAACGAACAACCACCGGGAGCCGGACATGTCGCAGTCAACTGCTTCACCCAAGGCCAGCCACCCTCGCTGGCTGAGGCTCACCCATTGGCTGAACGCCCTGGCGGTGCTGGTGATGGTCACCAGCGGCTGGCGCATCTACAACGCCTCGCCGCTTTACGATTTCAGCTTCCCGAAATCGATCACCCTCGGCGGCTGGCTCGGCGGTGCCTTGCAATGGCACTTCGCGGCGATGTGGTTGCTGGCGATCAACGGCCTCGTCTATCTGCTCATCAACCTGCTCAGTGGGCGTCTCAAACGACGGTTTTTCCCGGTCTCGCCCAAAGGCGTGCTGCATGACCTGTGGGCTGCAATGCGCGGAAAGCTCGGCCATGCCGACATGAGCCATTACAACCAGGTGCAACGAGTCGCGTACCTGTTCGTGATGGTCGACATCACATTGCTGGTGATCTCCGGCCTGGTGTTGTGGAAGTCGGTGCAGTTCCCGTTGTTGCGTGAACTGATGGGCGGTTACGAAGCCGCGCGGCATGTGCACTTCATTGCGATGGCGCTTTTGGTGGCGTTCGTGGCGGTGCATCTGCTGATGGTCGCGCTGGTTCCAAAAACACTGCTGGCCATGATCGCCGGTCGTAAGGAGCACGTATGAAAAAGCCCATTCGAGACTCCGGACTGGACGAGTCGTCCATCCTGACCGACGCCCGGAAAATCCTCGCGCCGCAGATCGAGGACCGCTCCCGTCGCTCGTTTCTGCTGCGTGGCTTGACCCTGGGTGGCGTAGCCATGTTGTCCGGTTGCAACCTGACCGACAGCGACAGCGTCGAGACCGCGTTGTCATCCATGTCGCGCTTCAACGATCGGGTGCAGGGCTGGCTGTTCAACCCCAATGCCATGGCGCCGACCTATCCGGCGTCGATGATCACCCGGCCGTTTCCCTTCAATGCGTTCTACGGCATCGAGGATGCGCCGACGGTGGAGGAGGAGAGTTTTCGCCTGGAAGTCACAGGCCTGGTCGCGGACAAGCGCAGCTGGCGCCTCGACGAGTTGCGGGCCATGGCACAGACCGAACAGATCACCCGGCACATTTGCGTCGAAGGCTGGAGCGCAATCGGACGCTGGGGCGGCGTGCGCTTCAGTGACTTCCTCAAGCGTATCGGCGCCGACACCGATGCCAAATACGTCGGCTTCAAGTGCGCCGACGATTACTACACCAGCATTGACATGGCCACCGCGTTGCATGCGCAAACCCTGTTGGCACTGACCTGGGACGGCGCGGTACTGCCGCGCGAGTATGGCTTCCCGATGAAGCTGCGCATGCCCACCAAGCTCGGCTACAAGAACCCCAAACACATCCAGGCGATTTTCGTCAGCAACACCTACAGCGGTGGCTACTGGGAAGACCAGGGCTACAACTGGTTCGGTGGCAGCTGACGGCGCCTGGTTCGTTCATACACCCGCAAACTGAGCTTCAAGGAGTTACATCATGAAAAAGATAGCCACCGCCGTTCTGTCGATGTGCCTGGCAATGGGAGCCGCCAGTGTCTTTGCTGCCGATGCCATGAGCAACGACAGCATGAGCAAAGACGCAATGTCCAAGGACGCCATGCAGAAAGACTCGATGAAAAAAGATGCCATGTCCAAGGACGCGATGAAGAAAGACAGCATGTCCAAGGATTCGATGAGCAAGGACGGGATGAAAAAAGACGCCATGTCCAAGGATGCGATGAAAAAGGACGCGATGTCTCAATAGTCCAGATCGCTTCGAACCATTGTGGGAGCGAGCCTGCTCGCGAAGGCGGAGTGTCAGACAACAACAATGTCGACT
>NZ_JBSVWS010000314.1:0-3077 GCF_054071155.1 Pseudomonas sp. SDO5532_S415
TTTTCAGTGATCACACCCTTTGTGGGCAGCCTGGATCAAATGTGGGAGCGAGCCTGCTCGCGAAGGCGACGTTACAGGCAATAAAAAGCCCGCAGACGATCACTCGTGTGCGGGCTTTTTCATTTCGAGGCTATCACGCCCGACGCTCATGCATCCGCGCCAGCTGCCGCTCCAGCATCGACGGATAAGGCTCCATCAAGCGCTCCACACAGCAAGCGCCTTCCGGGCTGGCAATCGGCCGGATGCGTGCACGTTGGCGGATCAGGGCATCGTCGCTGATCTTGCGCTCCACCAGCAGCAGATTGCGGCTATGTTGCGATAGGGCCAGGGCGTCCTGGGCGGGGTCGGTCAGCAGCAGGTCGATCTGGCTCAGGCCGAACAGCTCGTCGCCCAGGGTCAGGCCCAGCTGCAATTGCAGGGTGATGCCGCTGTCGGCGACTTCGATCTGCAACTGATGGCCCAGCGCGCGCAACAGCTCACCGCAGCAAATGGCGTTGGTCAGGTAGTCGTCGCCGCTGTCTTCGGTGTGGAACAGCATCAGTGTGCTGCCATCGTTCAGGGTATGCAGTTCGCTCTGGTAGAGCGAGGCAGCCTGGTCAAGGCAGTCGCGGTAGCGTTTGAGCAGTTCTTCCAGGCGCGTACGAGGCAGGCGACGCAGTTGCTCCTGGGAGCCCAGCTGAACAGCCAGCACCGCGCTGTGCTGCGGTACGTTGGAAATCACGGGTTTGGCCAGTGGTTTCAAGGCACTGTCCGGCGAATCATCGAGCAGGTCGGCGAATGCATCTTCGTCATCGTCCTCGACGGTGTTGGCGGTACGCCGTGGCGCAGCCTTCAGCGCGGTCATAGGACGGCTTTCATCAAAGCTCGGATCACGCAGGTTACGCACTTCGAAGCCGGGTTCGGCATCGTCATAATCGTTGTCGTCGAACTCGGGTTCCGGCATGGGCTCGGGTTCAGCCGGTTCCGGCGCGAAGTTGGCGTGCAGCTGGCGCGCCAGGTCGCCGATTTCGTCCTGGCGTTCGGTGGCCGGGGTGTGCTCGTCAATGTTGCGCAGCCATACCCGCAATTGCAGGAGTGGGGTGGAGAGGTGTCGGCCCAGGCGCAGGCTCAAGGCCAGGGACAAAGCCAGCAGGATGGCGCTCAAAATGCCCATGCTTTGCAGGCTGATGGTCATTGGCTGTTGGAACTGATCCATGTCCAGGCTGATGCGCAATTGTCCGGCGGTCACATCCTGGAAGGTGATCTTGCTCTGATAAATGCCTTCAGCCTCGCCCAGCAGGCCGTGCTTGGGACGCTGGCCGGCCTCGGCAAGGATGCGGTTATCCATGCTATAGATGGCGGCGTGGGCCACCAGCTTGTTCTTGGTCAGGTTGTTGAGCAGCACGTTGAGGCTGAGGATGTCGTTGGACACCAACAGCTCGGTGGCCGAAGTGGCTGTCTGCGTGGTCAGGCTTTCACCCAGCGCATCCGCCTGCTCGTGCATGGCCTGCTTGAACTGCAAACCCATCACGCAGGCGTAGATCACCAGGGCCAGGGCGACCAGGATCACGTTATGGCTGGCGATACGCAATGCAATCGGTACACGGCGGTGGCGCAGTGCACGGAAGATCAGCAGAAAGAAGTTGTCGGTTTTTACTGGCGTGGGCCGGTTCACTTGAGCTCGGCTCTTTTGTCCGTGAAGTTGACGCGCAGTATAGCGACAGGCCCTAGACCGGCAAAGCGCTCACGGTGCCCGATGGTCACTGAATGTGGGTAGAATGCGGTTTTTTTCCACCTGCGGGGGTGCGCCTTGCGCGAAATCGTCCTGATAAACATCACGGGAGTCGACCGTCCGGGTCTGACTGCGGCCATTACCGGCGTTCTGGCCCAGGGTGGTGTGAACATTCTCGACATCGGTCAGGCGGTGATCCACGACACCCTGTCGTTCGGCATCCTGGTTGAAATTCCTGACACCGAACAAGGCAAGTCGGTCCTCAAGGACATCCTGTTCAAGGGCTATGAACTTGATCAACAGGTGCGTTTCACGCCGGTGTCCGAAGAGGATTACCAGCAGTGGGTCGGTAACCAGGGCAAAAAACGCCACATCGTGACGCTGTTGACCCGTAAAGTGACCGCCGGGCAATTGCAGGCCGTCAGTTCGATCACCGCCAAGTACGGCCTGAACATCGACCACATCGATCGCCTGTCCGGGCGCATGCCGCTGGATACCCCGGCCGACAAGGGCAAGGGTTGCATCGAGTTTTCCGTGCGCGGCGAAGCGGCCGATCCGCAAGCGTTGCGGGCCGAGTTCCTCAGCGTGGCCCAGGAGCTGAACGTCGATATCGCCTTCCAGGAAGATTCGCTGTTCCGCCGCAACCGCCGTCTGGCGGTGTTCGACATGGACTCGACCTTGATCGAAGCCGAAGTCATCGACGAACTGGCCAAGGCGGCCGGCGTGGGCGACAAAGTGTCGGAAATTACCGAGCGGGCAATGGCGGGTGAACTGGATTTCCGTGCCAGCTTCAAAGAGCGCCTGGCATTGCTCAAAGGCCTGGATGTCGGCGTGCTGGATTCGATCGGTGCCTCGCTACGCCTCACCGAAGGTGCTGAAACCCTGTTCGCCGAACTCAAGCGCCTGGGCTACAAGACGGCCATTCTGTCGGGCGGCTTCACCTACTTCGCCAAGCAATTGCAGGCCAGGCTGGGTATCGATTATGTGTTTGCCAACGAACTGGAAGTAGTCGACGGCAAGGTGACCGGCGTGGCGGTCGAGCCGATTGTCGATGCGCAGCGCAAGGCTGATCTGCTCAAAGAACTGGCGCACAAGGAAGGCTTGCGTCTGGAGCAGACCATTGCGGTCGGCGACGGCGCCAACGACCTGCCGATGCTGGCGATTGCCGGCCTGGGCGTGGCGTTCCGCGCCAAGCCACTGGTCAAGCAGTCGGCGAAGCAGGCGATTTCAACGTTGGGGCTCGATGGCGTGCTGTATCTGCTGGGCTTCCGCGATCGCGACGGACAGCTCTAACACGACAGGTAACAGCTGATCCCTGTGGGAGCGAGCCTGCTCGCGATGGCATCGCCGCGGTTTATCAGATAGA
>NZ_JBSVWS010000315.1:0-3070 GCF_054071155.1 Pseudomonas sp. SDO5532_S415
TCAATGTGGGAGCGAGCCTGCTCGCGAAGGCGGCGACACGGTTTAACTGACTTTTTAGAACTGCCATGCCTGCCAACCACTTCAACACCCACTGCCCCGACTGGGCCGAGGCTTTGCTCAACGGCTTCAGTCAAATATTCCTTCAGCGCCATCCGCTCTGCGGCTTGCTGTGCCTTTGCGCCATCCTGTTCACTGCGCCTGCGCTGCTTGGCGGGGCGTTGCTAGGGGGCGTCGCCGGCTTGCTCACGGCGCAACGGCGCAACTATGCAAAGGCCGATCGCCAGGCGGGATTGTTCAGCTACAACGGCGTATTGATTGGCCTGTTACTGAGCCTGTACTTCCCGTGGTCGGCGATGATGCCGCCACTGATTCTGGCTGCCGGCGGCTTGAGTGCGATGATCACTCAACAATGGCTCAAGCGTACCCGCGTCAACCAGTACGTACCCGCCTACACCGCGCCCTTCGTGGGCCTGAGCTGGTTGCTGCTGTGTTTCGCCACACCGTCGATACCGACACCCCTGATCGAACTGAACACACCGAACCTGCTTGCCGCTTTGCTAAAAGGTATTGGCCAGGTGATGTTCCTCGACCATCCACTGGCCGGGGCGATGATTGCCGCCGGTTTGCTGATCGCCGATCGCCGAGCGTTCTGCTGGGCGCTGATGGCCTCGATCCTCGGCCTCGGTTCCAGTCTGCTGCACCACGAGACCGACACTGCCCTGCTTGGCCTGGGCGGCTACAACGCCGTGCTGGCCGCCCTCGCCTTCAGCGCACAACGCCAGCAACCCTGGCTGCCACTGCTGGGCATCGTATTGGCGCTGTTGCTGACGCCAATCTTTGCCGCCGCCGGACTGACCACGCTCACCGCCCCCTTTATTCTCGCCTGCTGGCTGATCCGCGCCGGTATTCAGATGCTCGGCAAAACCACTGTCGACAGCGCGTCTTGCGCTCACGGGGACAATCAACCTAGGCTGCGCTGATCATTGAGTCGGGCGTTATCCATGGACAGCAGCAAAGACTGGCGTGAACAGCTTTACGTCATGATTTTCCAGAGCGACACCAAGGCCGGCCGGCGCTTCGACGGTATTTTACTGTTGATCATCCTCGCCAGCCTGGTGATCGTGATGCTCGACAGCATCGACACCATCCACCAGAACTACGCCGATGTTCTGGCCTACATCGAGTGGGGCTTCACGGTTATCTTCCTCGGCGAGTACATCCTGCGCCTGTATTGCTCGCCCAAACCGCTGCGTTATGCCTTCAGTTTTTATGGCCTGGTGGATTTGCTGGCCATCGTGCCCGGCATCCTTGCGCTGTATTACGCCGATGCGCAGTACCTGCTGATTATCCGGATCATCCGGATGCTGCGGATTTTCCGCGTGCTCAAACTCAGCCCTTACCTCAAGCAAGCCAACTACCTGATGTCGGCGCTGCGCGGCAGCAAGCAGAAGATCGTGGTGTTTCTGGTCAGCGTCTGCACCCTGGTGACGGTGTTCGGCACCCTGATGTATGTGATCGAAGGCCCGGAGCACGGTTTCACCAGCATTCCCAAAGGCATCTATTGGGCGATCGTGACCCTGACCACCGTGGGATTTGGCGACATCGTGCCGAAAACCCCGCTGGGCCAGGTGATTTCGTCGCTGGTGATGATCACCGGTTATTCGATCATCGCCGTGCCCACCGGGATTTTCACCGCTGAACTGGCCAATGCCATGCGCGGCGAACAGCTGCAACACGACTGCCCGGTGTGCCGGAAAAACAACCATGAACATGGCGCTGCGTTCTGTTCTCGTTGCGGCAATGCACTGTTCAAGAAACTGGAATAAGCAAAGAGCTTTTTAATCTTTAAAGGCCTATGCGAGCCCGGCTATAGTCGCTGGCAAATTGCCTCAATCTTTAAATAAAAATGTCTCGAACAAGGAATGCGCAGTGAAAAAACTCTTTGGCGCCTCACTCCTGGCCGCTGGCCTGGCCCTGACCAGCGTGGCTCAAGCCGCACCGACCCTGCTCAACGTGTCCTACGACGTGATGCGCGATTTCTACAAGGACTACAACACTGCGTTCCAGAAACACTGGCAAGCCCAGCACAACGAAAACATCACCTTGCAGATGTCCTTTGGCGGTTCCAGCAAACAAGCGCGTTCGGTCATCGACGGCTTGCCGGCTGATGTCATCACCATGAACATGGCCACTGACATCAATGCCCTGGCGGACAACGGCAAACTGGTCCCGGACAACTGGGTCACGCGCCTGCCGAACAACAGTGCGCCCTTCACCTCGGCCACCGTGTTCATCGTGCGCAAGGGCAACCCGAAAGCCTTGAAAGATTGGCCTGACCTGCTCAAGGACGGTGTACAAGTCATCGTGCCGAACCCGAAAACCTCGGGTAACGGTCGCTACACCTATCTGTCGGCCTGGGGCTACGTGCTGAAGAATGGCGGCGACGAGAACAAGGCCAAAGACTTCGTCGGCAAGCTGTTCAAGCAAGCACCGGTGCTCGATACCGGTGGCCGCGCCGCCACCACCACCTTCATGACCAACCAGATCGGCGACGTGCTGGTGACCTTCGAAAACGAAGCGGAAATGATTGCCCGCGAGTTTGGTCGCGACCAGTTCGAAGTGATCTACCCAAGCGTCTCCGCCGAAGCCGAGCCACCGGTGTCGGTGGTCGACAAATCGGTCGACAAGAAAGGCACCCGCGCCGCCGCCGAGGAATACCTGAAGTACCTGTGGTCGCCGGAAGGCCAGGAAATCGCCGCCGCCAACTACCTGCGCCCGCGTGATCCGGCAGTGCTGGCCAAGTACACCGACCGCTTCCCGAAAGTGGACTTCCTGTCGGTCGAGAAGACCTTCGGTGACTGGCGCACCGTGCAGAAAACCCACTTCAACGATGGCGGGGTGTTTGACCAGATCTATAGCGGGCAGTAACCGCAACTGTAAAAGCCCCTTACTCAGGTAATGCTGTTCACTCAAGAAAACTTCGAGACGAATGAAATGCCCGTGGCGAGGGAGCTTGCTCCCGCAGGGTCGCGCAGCGGCCCCAAAAATGGGGACTGCTATGCAGTCCAGC
>NZ_JBSVWS010000316.1:0-3044 GCF_054071155.1 Pseudomonas sp. SDO5532_S415
GGATCCACTGAACCTGTGGGAGCGAGCCTGCTCGCGAAGGCGTCAGTGTGTGTTCCATCAAAAATCCAGTCTTAGCCCGAGCGTCATCCTGCGTCCATTCAGCGCGTTGCTGTCCAACTGGGTATCGTATCCAGCCTCGCCATACAGGCTTAAAGCCTTCGACACTTGCGCGGTCATGCCCATGCTCAGGTCCAGGGTCGTGGACTTCTGCTGCGTGTCGATCGCCGTGACATTGTTGAACATCACCCGGTCGGTGCCGGACAAGGTATGCCAGACATTGGTTCGCACGTAGGGCAGCAGGGGCATGCCCGCTACCTGATAAGTGCCGCGCAGCCGGGCGCCGAGGCGAGCCGTTACGCTATTGTCGGAGTCAAAATCGATATCGGCGATGCCATCATTTTTACCCTCCAGCGTGTGGTGTTGGCTGATCAGCTGTACCTGCGGCTCCAGGATCCAGCCTTGGGAGACCTGCAACGGGTAACCGGCCTCCAACGACACTGTCGTGGCATGGCCCCGGGTGTTGAGTTTGATCCCGCGATTGGACTCGCTGTTGATATCCAGGTCCGTCCACATCAGCACGCTGTCGATGTACCCGCCGTAGGGATCGATGAGTGTCCAGTACAGGCCTGCGCTATCGCCGCGCACTGTGCTTTTGCCGGCGTCGCGATGCTGGAAGCCGCCGGTGAAGCCGTCGATGTCGCTTTGCAAGCGACTGTGACCGACGAACACACCCACCTTCCGGGTCTGCCCATCATCGGTGGTCCATCCGTAGAGGTCGCTGCCGACCTGGTAACCCGAAACCGAACCGTCCAGGCGTGGGTTGACCGTGCCGGCCATGCTCTGGCGGCTGTTGCCTGCGTAAACCCGGCCCCAGCCTGCCGGGAGGGCGCCGTCCTGATGCTGCTGGTTCTGATCGCCCTGACGCTCGTGGAAGGTGCCAAGTGCGGCCCGAACCATCTGGTTGACGGCAGGCAGCAGCGCCGAATACACCGCGACTTCCTGACGATAGAGTGGAATCGGTGGTTGGCCGGGCTTGGTTTCCGGCAGCTCCGGTAAGTACGGTCCAATCGTGGGTAATTTGATGGGCGCCGGAAGCGTCACGGGAAGGTCTTCCGGGGCGGGCAGTGGCACGGCTGGGTCTTCCACTCCCGGTAATGGGGTTATCGGTCCGGGCAGGGGAGGCGAAACGACGGCGGAACGCAAATACCAGTTCTGGGCTGTACCCGGCGTAACGCCACCTTTGAACAGATAGTAGTCATGTGCCCCTGCGGAAACGGCCCCGGCGGAGGTGAAAACCTGAGGGCCACCCGTGGCACCATTGCGGGCTTCGACCACCAGGATGCCGTTCTGTCGGGTCACATCGCCTGAACCCGCCAGATTGACGATGCTGAGGGTGGTGGAACCTTGCAGCGTGCCTCGATCCACCACCAGTTTGTCGCTGGCGGCGTCATCACTGGCCAATACGCTATTGAGGTGCAGTTGGCCATTGTCGCCAATGTAATGGCCCGTGACCGTGAGTTGATTACTTGCGCTGGCGGCAGCGCTGCCGCTGGTCATGTCGATCAGGCCCTTGTTGTTCAAGGTGGCGAGCTGACCGGCGCTGAAAGGGGTGATGCGGCCTTGGTCGACCAGCAACACACTGCTGCCGTTGATGTTGAACGCACCCGTGGCGGAAACGTTGTCGCCGAGTACGAAATCGCCGCCCAGGTCAAAGTGTGAGCCGTTGTCCAGGTTCACCGTTTCCCAATGGGGATAGCGACCCGGATTGGCAGACTGGGTGTTGTCGAACGTCAGTGTGTCGTTGCCCTGACCGCCATCGATGCTGGACGGGGACGATAAGGTAGTTTCAGTGCGATTGAGCAGCAGCGCCTGGTCGTCGCCGGTACCCATCAGGATGGCCGATCGAATAAGCCCGTCAGTGTCCCATAAGAACAAGTCATCACCGGTACCCCCGCGGACCTGTCCAACGATTTCACCCCCGGTCACCGTGATGAGGTTACCGCCGCCACTGACAATGATATTGCCGCCAACCGTACCGCCCTTGATGATGACGTTGTTGTCGTCGGTGCCGGCGTCCAGGTCGCCGACGATCCGCCCACCCAGCATTTCGAACGAGTTATGGTCCAGGTTCATCGCGACCCGGCCAATCGAACCTTCGCTCATGCGTGCTTGCTCACCGTTTTCAAAGACATCAGTGATGGTGCCGGCGCTCATGGTAAAGGTGTCGCCGCCATCTCCTTGATCCAGGGACCTCACGGACCCGCCACTGATGGTGAAGCTGTCATTGCCGGCGCCCTGTGAAAAGGTGGTGGCGATGACCCCGCTGAGCTGCGCGGTGTCGTTGCCGTTGCCCTGGCGGAACGATCCGGTAATGGCGCCGTTGAAGAGTTGCGCGATATTTGCGCCGTCGCCCATGTCCACAGATCCGGTGATGGTGCCGGAACTCTTTTGCAACAGATCGGCGCCAGGGCCAAAGGTGACATCGCCATTGATGATCCCGGTGCCGGCCGCGGGAAAGGAAAGGCTGTTATTGCCGCCCGTGTCGGTGAGACCGGGGCTGGTGCCGCTGTCGCAAGTGAACGTGTCATCACCGGCGGTGGGGACGAGCGTGCAGGCAGCGTGAGTGGTGAGCGGCCAGCAGAGCAGGGCCAACAACGACACGACAGCAAAGCTCAGGTGCTTGAGAGACGAAACGGGTGTGCTCATGATCCATCCTCGCTCGATAGGACGCGCCGGCCCCGCACCTGCGGGGCGGACCATGGCAACGTCAAGAGCGATACGGATCAGGGACTACGGATTCCTGCGTCGGAAAACATCGGGCAATGCAACCAGTTGGCATGGCTTTTTCGACTGCACATCACACTGCACAGTGCTTTTTCCACGGTATCAACAGGTGGGTTGAGGTGCTACTGTCAGAAATAACAGGTGTTGAGGGATGATCAGCCGAGCGTTTGCATGCGGACTGTTGATGTTGAGTCTGCAGGACTGATCCGAAACCGCGTCGCTATCTTCGCGAGCAGGCTCGCTCCCACAGGGATCACCGT
>NZ_JBSVWS010000317.1:0-3017 GCF_054071155.1 Pseudomonas sp. SDO5532_S415
TGGATCTACGCCAGGCATAAAGACTGTGTTCGCTGAAGATCCCTTGTGGGAGCGAGCCTGCTCGCGAAGCAGGCGACTCGGTCTCCCGAGTCGCCACCCGTGTTTACTCCAGCGCCGAAGCCGGGCCGAAGAACTCGTAACGGCTCTGCTTTTCAGGCACACCCAGCGCCTTGAGGTGACGCTTGATCGCTGCCATGAAGCCCTTCGGCCCCAGGAAGTAAGCGTCCACATCGCGCTCTGCGGGCAACCACTCACCCAACTGCTCCTGGTTCAACAACCCGACCTTGTCGGCCGCCGGGCTGACACCGTCGTCTTCGGCGTAGCAGTAGAAGCGCTTGAGTTGCGGGTGACGCTCGGCCAGGCCGTCGATCCAGTCGCGGAAAGCGTGAACGCTGCCGTTGCGGGCGCAGTGGATGAAGTGCACCGGGCGCTCGGTTTCCAGCGCCGCTTCAAGCATCGCCAGGGTCGGGGTGATGCCGACGCCGCCGCTGATCAGTACCAGTGGTTTGTCGCTGGCGGTCAGGGTGAACTCGCCCGATGGCGGGAACAGCTGGATACTTGAACCCACATGCAATTGATCGTGCAGGTGGTTGGAAGCGCGACCGCCGGTTTCACGCTTGACGCTGATGCGGTACTGGCCTTTGTTTGCCAGAGCCGACAGCGAGTAGTTACGACGAATCTCTTCGCCATCAAGGATCAGTTTCATGCCGATGTACTGGCCCGGCTCTGCCGCCAGAATCAAGCCTTTGTCCACCGGTTCGAAGTAGAACGAAGTGATTTCCGCGCTTTCCTCAACCTTGGCCGCCACGATGAATTCCCGCGCCCCGCGCCAGCCGCCCGGAGCCTGTTCCTTCTGGTCGTAGATGCTGGTTTCGGCACCGATCAGGATGTCCGCCAGTTGACCGTAAGCCGCACCCCACGCCGCGATCACTTCCGGTGTGGCGATTTCTTCGCCCAGGACTTCAGCGATCGCGCGCAGCAGGCAGGTGCCGACAATCGGGTAATGCTCCGGCAGAATCTGCAGGGCCACGTGCTTATTGATGATCTTCGCCACCAGGTCGCCCAACTGATCGAGCTGGTCGATGTGGCGTGCATACATCAATACACCGTTGGCCAAGGCGCGCGGTTGGTCACCGGTGGCCTGGTGGGCCTGGTTGAACAGTGGGCGAACTTCCGGGTACTCGGACAACATCATCCGGTAGAAATGCGTGATCAGGGCTTCACCACCGCTTTCCAGCAGAGGCACAGTGGATTTGACGATGGCACGGTCTTGGACGCTAAGCATAAAGTGACTCCTGAGCAACGAGGGTTTCTTAACTGTTGCCTTATGCTTATCAGGTTCCGTGCCAACATTAATTTTCATGTAAATCAACAGCTTAACAACACGATAGTCATAACGACACATTTTGATTTATAGTCACACCGACTACACGGAGTCACTATGACTGCAAAATCCCTGCTTACCGCCCTGTTGCCACTGGTCTCGGACCTGTCCCGCGAACTCCCCGAAGGCGAGCGCTACAGACGCCTGCTCGAAGCCATGCGCGCCCTGCTGCCCTGCGATGCAGCCGCCCTGCTGCGCCTCGATGGCGAATGGCTGGTGCCGCTGGCCGTTGACGGGTTGAGTACTGACACCCTCGGCCGACGCTTCAAGGTCAGCGAACACCCGCGCTTCGAAGCATTGCTCAGCAGCCACGGCCCGACCCGCTTCGCCGCCGACAGCGACATGCCCGACCCTTATGACGGCCTGGTCGATGGGCTCGATGACCATCTGGAAGTCCATGACTGCATGGGCTGTCCGCTCTTTATCGACGAGCGGCCATGGGGCCTGTTGACCCTCGACGCCCTCAATCCGGAGCAGTTTGAACCGATCGAACTGGACGCCCTGGAAGCCTTCGCCAGCCTCGCCGCCGCCACGGTCAATGCCGCCGAGCGCATCGAACGCCTGAACAATCGCGTCGAAGATGAACACCAGCGCGCCGAGGTGTACCGCCAGGCCAGCGGTCAGCAGAACCGTGAAATGATCGGCCAGAGCAAGGCGCATAAACGCCTGGTGGAAGAAATCAATCTGGTGGGCGGAAGCGATCTGACCGTGCTGATCACCGGAGAAACCGGGGTCGGTAAGGAGCTGGTGGCCCAGGCCATCCACGCCGCCTCGCCCCGGGCCGACAAGCCGATCATCAGCCTCAACTGCGCCGCGCTGCCCGACACGCTGGTGGAGAGCGAGTTGTTCGGCCACGTACGCGGCGCCTTTACCGGGGCGATGAACGATCGGCGCGGCAAGTTCGAACTGGCCAATGGCGGCACACTGTTTCTTGATGAAGTCGGCGAGCTGTCGCTGACAGTCCAGGCCAAATTGCTGCGCGTACTGCAAAGCGGTCAGCTGCAGCGCCTGGGTTCGGACAAGGAACATCAGGTCGATGTGCGGCTGATCGCGGCGACCAACCGCGACCTGGCCGAAGAAGTGCGCAGCGGTCGCTATCGTGCCGACTTCTACCATCGCCTCAGCGTTTACCCATTGCTCGTACCAGCCCTGCGTGATCGTGGCCGCGACGTGCTGCTGCTCAGTGGTTACTTCCTGGAGCAAAACCGCTCGCGCATGGGCCTCAACAGCCTGCGCCTGAACAGCGACGCCCAGGTGGCGTTGCTCGCCTACGACTGGCCGGGCAACGTGCGGGAGCTGGAACACTTGATAGGCCGTAGCGCCTTGAAAGCCTTGGGTAACTGCAAGGAACGACCGAAAATCCTCAGTTTGAGCGCTGTCGATCTGGACCTGCCCAGCGGCAGTGTTGAAATCACCGCCGAGCAACCGGCCGCGACCGCTGTGGCGTTGGTGACCGGAGATTTGCGCGAGGCCACCGAAAATTATCAGCGCCAGTTGATCGGCGCGTGCCTGGAACGGCACAACCACAATTGGGCCAGTGCGGCGCGGGAGTTGGGGCTGGACCGGGCGAATCTTGGGCGGATGGCCAAAAGGTTAGGGATGAAGTGAGGGCCTCTTCGCGAGCAGGCTCGCT
>NZ_JBSVWS010000318.1:0-2947 GCF_054071155.1 Pseudomonas sp. SDO5532_S415
AGTCGACATTTTTGGTGAATGACAGACCGCATTCGCGAGCAGGCTCGCTCCCACAGGGTTACTCAGTGCAGGGGATTACTGGGCCGCTTTGACAGCCGATGCCAGTTGGGCGCTGGCCTTTGCCGGGTCGGCGTCCTTGTCGTTCATGAAGTTGGTGACCACATCGAAGATCGCGCCTTGCACGGCCAGGGAGGTAGCCATGTTGTGTGCCATGCTCGGTTGCAGGCCGCCGGTCTTGTCGTCCGCCAGGAAGTCCTTGGCCGCGGTTTGCGCGCAGGCGTCGAAGCCCAGTTTGTCCATCTCGTTCAGCATGTCAGTGCGGACCGGGATCGAACCCTTGTTGATGCTGAAGACTTTCTGGAAGTCGGTGCCCAACGCGACCTTGGCCAGGTCTTGCTGTGCGGCGATGTCACCCTTGCGATCGGCCTTGAGCTTGAACACGGCCATCGAGTCGATGTTGTAGGTGAAGGCCTTGTCGGTGCCCGGGAACGGCACGCACTGATAGTCCTTGCCGGCGACTTTCTTCGCGGCGGTCCATTCGCTCTTGGCCCAGTCGCCCATCATCTGCATGCCGGCCTTGCCGTTGATGACGTCGGCGGCCGCGATGTTCCAGTCACGGCCGGCGCGGTTCGGGTCCATGTAGGTGGTGATTTTTTTCAGCTCGGTGAAGGCTTTGGTCATGTCAGCGCCCGACAGGGTTTTCTGATCGAGTTCCACCAGGGCTTTCTTGTAACCGTCGGCACCCATGACCGACAGCACCACGTCCTCAAACACGGTGCTGTCCTGCCAAGGCTGGCCACCGTGGGCGAGCGCGATAAAGCCTGCGGCCTTGAGTTTGTCGCCAGCGGCATAGAATTCTTCGAGGGTGGTCGGCGCCTTGTCGATCCCGGCTTTCTTGAACACTTGCGGGTTGATCCACAGCCAGTTCACACGGTGAATGTTCACCGGCACGGCCACGTAGTCGCCTTCATATTTCACGGTGTCGGAGACTTTCTTCGACAGCAGGCCATCCCAGTTTTCCGCCTTGGCGACATCTGCCAGCGTGGTGGTGCTGAGCAGGCCAGTGCTGCCCCACTCCTGGATGTCCGGCCCCTTGATCTGGGCAACGCCCGGCGGGTTGCCGGCGACGGCGCGACTCTTGAGAACGGTCATGGCCGTGGAACCGCCACCACCGGCGACTGCGCCGTCCTTCCAGGTGAAGCCGTCTTTTTCGACTTGCGCCTTGAGGACATCGACCGCTGCCTTTTCACCACCGGATGTCCACCAGTGAACGACTTCCACCGAACCTTTGGAATCGGCGGCAAGGGCACTGAGCGGGAACGCGGACAGAGGAACCAGGGAGGCGAGAGAAATGACAGTAGCGAGGCGAGAAATCGCATTCATCTAGTAGTACCTTTCTTGTTGTTATGCATTGCAAGTCTGGTGCTTGCGCTACACAGGATTTTAAACAGGGGATGCCCCTTCGCAGGTAACGAAGGGACGCGCGAATGTCACCACATGGTTACACAGAAGCGCTCTGGGACAATGCTGCCAGCGCACTGGCCATGCTCGGCGCCAGGGGCAGACGCGGGATCAGCAGTGCTTGCCAGGCGTGATAAAGATCGGGTTTACCGGCCCAGATATCGGCGCTTGGACGGTTCAGCGGGTCGAGTTCGTGATGCCAACTGCCACCTTCGCGGTCGATGAAATGACTGTCACAAAATTCCCAGAACAGCCGGTACCAGCGTTCGAATTGCTCATCGCCCGTGCGTTTGAGCAAGGCACTGGCGGCAGCACTGGCTTCGCAATGGGTCCAGTGCAGGCGATGACGGACCACCGCGCGATTGTCCCAGTCGAGGGTGTAGACGATGCCCGGCGCGCCATCGATGTCCCAGCCATGACGGCAGTTTTGCTCGAAGAGTTTCTGCGCGTCGGTGGCCAGCCACCCCGGCGTGAGCATGCCGGCCCGCACCCGCGCCGCTTCGAGGTGCAGCAACAGCCGCGCCCATTCGAAACCGTGACCCGGTGTGGTGCCGTACGGGCGAAAACCATCGGCCGGGTTGTCGCGGTTGTACTCGCGCAGCGGCTGCCAGTCGCGATCGAAATGCTCGACCACGAGATAATCATTGGCGGCGGCGTGACCATGAATCACCCGCTCGACGATGCGCTGGGCACGGCACAACCAGCGGTTATCGTCGGTGACGTCGGCCAGGGCGAGAAAGGCTTCGGTGGCGTGCATGTTGCTGTTGGCGCCGCGGTAGGCCTCTTCATCGCTCCAGTCGCGATTGAAGGATTCGCGCATCGCGCCTTCCTCCTCGCTCCAGAAATACGTGTCGATGATGTCGATGGCATCGTCGAGCAAGGCTTGCGCCCCGGGACGTTGCGCGACCACCGCGGAACTCGCGGCCAGCGCCACGAAGGCATGCAGGTAGGCGTTCTTGCCGGTGTTGCCGTCACGGTGTTCGGCAACGGCGAACCAGCCGCCATGCAACGCATCGCGCAACGGTCCGCGCAGGGACTGGATGCCATGATCCACCAGCTCGGCAAAACCCGGCAGACCCTGAATGTGAGCCATGGCGAAGCTGTGGGTCATGCGCGCGGTGTTCATGGTTTCGGCTTGCGCGTCCGCAGGCAGATGGCCTCGTTCGTCGAGATTGCCGAAACCTTCAGGTAGCTTCGAAGCCTTGGCGAAACCCAGCAGGCGAAGGCCTTCGGCGGCGAGCCACTGCTGATGGGCGGGGGCGTTCAGCCAACTGCTGAAGGCAGGTTGGAAGTGGTCCATTGGGGGGCCTTTTTTGTTGTTATGACTGAGGGGCAGTCTAAACAACCGGCCGGGACGGGCTTGTAACGAAGGGGGCGAGTTATGTCACCAACCTGTGACAATTGCCTTGAGGAAAATGTTGAATGATCTGACGCCTTCGCGAGCAGGCTCGCTCCCACAGGGGGATCTGTGTCGTACGCAAATCCA
>NZ_JBSVWS010000319.1:0-2945 GCF_054071155.1 Pseudomonas sp. SDO5532_S415
GCGGCCTCACATTCAAAATTTGCGGTGACTGACACGCCGCTTTCGCGAGCAGGCTCGCTCCCACAGGTGACCGCACTAGGCGGGATGGACTGGCAAGACTTTCTGCAGGCGCACGTTGCGCCCCCCCTCCCCGCCAACTTCAGCCAACAACTGGCGCTGCTGGCCTACGCGCCTGATGCGGTTCTGCAAGCCCTCCCCTCCGAACAGCGCCAGCAACTGTTCGCCACCTGCAAAACCTGGGTGGAGCACCATCATGTGGCAACTTGATTACCCCTGGCTGTTACTGCTGTTGCCGTTGCCGTGGTTCGGTTATCGCTACCTGCCCGACTACCGCGAGGCACGCAGTGCGGTGCGGGTGCCGTTTTTTGCCGCCATGAGCCGCGCGGTCGGCCAGGCACCGAATCAGGCCGGCACCCGCAGCAATCGCTGGCAGCTGGCATTGAATCTGTTGGTGTGGGTGCTGTTGCTGCTGGCGGCGGCCCGACCGGTGTACGTGGAAAAACCCATCGAACGCCAGCAACCGGTGCGAGACCTGATGCTGGCCATCGACCTGTCCCAATCCATGGAAACCACCGACTTCACCGATGCCAGCGGCCAGAAGATCAATCGGTTGGCGGCGGTGAAGGGCGTGGTGCACGGCTTTATCGACAAACGCAAAGAGGATCGCCTCGGCCTGATCGTGTTCGGCAGCGGTGCGTATCCGCAGGCACCGCTGACCCTCGATCACGCCAGCCTGTCGCTGTTGCTGGACGACACCGGTATCGGCATGGCCGGTCCCAACACCGCCATCGGCGATGCCATCGGCTTGAGCCTGAAGCTGCTGGAACAGGCCCATGAACAGGAAAAAGTGCTGATCCTGCTGACCGACGGCAATGACACCAGCAGCGCCATCACGCCGGATCATGCGGCGGCCATGGCGGCCGCCAAAGGCGTGGTGATTCACACCATTGCCATTGGCGATCCGCAGGCTTCCGGCGAAGCCAGGGTCAACCTGACCAGTTTGCAACAGATCGCCGAAGCCACCGGTGGCAAGTACTTCCGCGCCGAAGACCGCACCGCGCTGGATCAGGTCTACAGCACCCTCGACACGCTCACGCCCCATCAGGTGAAAACCCTCAGCCATCAACCGAAAAAGGATCTGTTCTGGTGGCCGCTGGGGGTAGCGATTGCGCTGCTCGCGCTCTATCAACTGGGCGCCATGCTGCGTTTGCGCCTGTCCTTGGCCCGTCAGCGGCAAGAGGCCTGAGATGGACATCAATCTCGGCGACTTCCACTTCCTGCGTCCGCTGTGGCTGTTGCTGCTGCCCTTCGCTGCCGTTCTGCCACTGCTCTGGCGCCGCAGCCGTGACCTGCAACGCCGCCTGCGTGGCAACATTGCCGGGCACTTGCTGCCGCACTTGCTGATCACCCCGCAGGACCGACAATGGCTGCGACCGGTGCACCTGGTCTGCACGCTGCTGATACTCGGCGCCCTGGCCGCCGCCGGGCCGACCTGGGAGCAGGATCGGCCGGACTTTCTGGAAAACCGTGCACCGCTGATCATCGCCATTGATCTGTCGCCGTCGATGGACGCCACCGATGTGCAACCGACGCGCCTGGAAGCGGCCAAACACAAAACTCATGACCTGATCCAGCGTCGCGCCGGCGCGCGCAATGCCCTGATCGCCTACGCCGGCAGTGCGCACCTTGTACTGCCGGCCACGGACGATCCCAGCCTGCTCGACACCTTTATCCAGGCCTTGAGCACCGACCTGATCGGCAAGCCGGGAAAAAATGTCAGTGCAGTGATCGACCAGGCCAAACGCTTGCTGGCCGAGGAAAAATCCCCCGGCACCCTGCTGCTGATCACCGATGGCGCCGACACTTCAGCGCTGGACGGTCTGGACCGGCAATTGGCAGACAGCGCGCTGCAAGTGTTGATACTGGCGGTCGGCAGCCAGGACGGCGGGATCATCCGCGATGCCAGTGGCCAGCCGCGAATCGATAGCAGCGGTCGGCCGGTGCTGGGCAGTTTTGATCAGGCCGCGCTCAAGCAGCTGGCATCCAAAATGGATGCGCCTCTGGGCAGCCTGACGCTCGACAACGACGATCTGGACTGGGTCGACCTGCACGCCCAGGCGCACTTCCAGCGCGCCAGCGACGAACAGCGCGAGCTGCACTGGAAGGACGCCGGCTACTGGTTGTGCTGGCCGCTGCTGTTGCTTGCCTTCTTCAGCGTACGCAAGGGCTGGAGCCTGAACTGGATGGCCGGTTTGCTATTGGCGGTCGGACTTGGCTGGCAACCTGCGCCGGTACAGGCCGGCGCACTGACCGACGCCTTCTTCACCCCTGACCAGCAAGGGCGCTGGGCCTTCGAACATGAGCACTTCCCGCAGGCCGCCGCGCATTTCGCCGACCCGTACTGGAAAGGCATCGCCGCTTACAACGCCGCCGATTTCGACTTGGCGCTGACCAGCTTCGCGCGTCTGCAAACGCCCCAGGCGTATTTCTACCTGGGCAACATTTACGTGCGTCGCTTCAAGTTCGACGAAGCGATTGCGGCCTACACCCAGGCGTTGAAGCTGCAACCGCAGTTCCCCGAAGCCACGGCCAACCTCGCCCTGGCCATCGCCTTGCAGAAAGGCACCGAAAGCGCCGAACAGAACGCGCCCGAGGTCAAGCCTGACGACATCAAGATGGACAAGGCACCGGGCAAGGGCCAGAGCAAGGCGTTGCAGACCCAACAGGCGGCGTCGGATGAACAGTGGCTGCAGAACCTCAGCACATCGCCAGCGAAGTTCCTGAAACAGAAATTCGGTTTGCAGGATCAGGCGGGGGCCAGGCCATGACCCTCCTGAAAAACCGAGTCGCGCCATTCGCGAGCAGGCTCGCTCCCACACTTGGAATGCATTCCCCCTGTGGGAGCGAGCCTGCTCGCGAATACCGCAGATCAATCACCACAGTTC
>NZ_JBSVWS010000320.1:0-2759 GCF_054071155.1 Pseudomonas sp. SDO5532_S415
CCGCCGACATTCTGCTTGTAAGGCAGACGCTCTCCCAGCTGAGCTAATCACCCTTCACGTTCGGTGTGGCGCGCATTCTACGGAGCGACCCTACCTCTGGCAAGCACTTTCTTAATTAATTTTTTCATGCCTTCCAAAGGCTTAGAGAAGGGTTGGCCTATGGCACACGGAGGACAATAATGCCCGCCTTTGTATAAAGGAGAGACTCACCCCATGTGGTTCAAAAACCTGCTTATCTATCGCCTGACCCAAGATCTGCCTGTTGATGCCGAGGCGTTGGAAACTGCACTGGCCACCAAACTGGCGCGCCCATGTGCAAGCCAGGAGTTGACCACCTACGGTTTCGTCGCACCGTTCGGCAAGGGCGAAGATGCCCCGTTGGTGCACGTCAGCGGCGACTTCCTGCTGATCAGCGCGCGCAAGGAAGAACGCATCCTGCCGGGCAGCGTCGTCCGTGACGCGGTGAAGGAAAAGGTCGAAGAGATCGAAGCCGAGCAAATGCGCAAGGTCTACAAGAAGGAACGCGACCAGATCAAGGATGAAATCATCCAGGCCTTCCTGCCGCGCGCCTTTATCCGTCGCTCGTCGACCTTCGCCGCCATCGCGCCGAAACAGGGCCTGATCCTGGTCAACTCGGCCAGCCCGAAGCGCGCCGAAGACCTGCTGTCCACCCTGCGCGAAGTGATCGGTACGCTGCCGGTGCGCCCGCTGACTGTGAAGATGTCGCCGACCGCGACCATGACCGAATGGGTCACCACCCAGAAAGCCGCGGACGATTTCTTTGTGCTGGACGAGTGCGAACTGCGCGACACCCACGAAGACGGCGGTATCGTGCGTTGCAAGCGTCAGGACCTGACCAGTGAAGAAATCCAGCTGCACCTGAGCACTGGCAAAGTGGTCACCCAGCTGTCGCTGGCCTGGCAAGACAAGTTGTCCTTTGTCCTCGACGACAAAATGGTGGTCAAGCGCCTGAAGTTCGAAGACCTGCTGCAAGACCAGGCGGAACAGGACGGTGGCGATGAAGCCCTCGGCCAGCTGGATGCCAGCTTTACCTTGATGATGCTGACCTTCGGCGACTTCCTGCCGGCACTGGTTGAAGCGTTGGGCGGGGAAGAGACTCCACAGGGGATCTAAAGCCTACCGGTTCTCCTGTGGGAGCGAGCCTGCTCGCGAAAGCGGTCTGTCAGTCGACAAAAATGTTGTCTGAAATGACGCCTTCGCGAGCAGGCTCGCTCCCACATTTCTTTTTGCGGTGTTACTCAAAATTAAGGATCAGGCCATGCGCGCACTGGCTGCATTGAGTCGTTTTGTCGGCAACACCTTCGCCTACTGGGTACTGATTTTCGCCGTCGTGGCGTTCCTGCAACCGGCATGGTTCATCGGTCTCAAGGGCGCCATCGTGCCGCTGCTGGGGTTGGTGATGTTCGGCATGGGCCTGACCCTCAAGCTCGAAGACTTCGCCGAAGTCGCCCGCCATCCGTGGCGCGTGGCCCTGGGCGTAGTTGCCCATTTCGTGATCATGCCCGGCGTGGCGTGGTTACTCTGCCAGGTGTTCCATTTGCCACCGGAGATCGCCGTCGGCGTGATCCTGGTCGGCTGCTGCCCAAGCGGCACCTCCTCGAACGTGATGACCTGGCTGGCACGCGGCGATCTGGCATTGTCGGTGGCTATCGCCGCCGTGACCACCCTCCTCGCTCCGCTGCTGACACCGGCGTTGATTTGGCTCCTGGCTTCGGCCTGGCTGCCGGTCTCGTTCATGGAGCTGTTCTGGTCGATCCTGCAAGTGGTGCTGCTACCGATCGTGCTGGGCGTCGTGGCCCAACGCTTGCTCGGTGACCGGGTTCGCCACGCGGTAGACGTATTGCCCTTGGTGTCGGTGGTGAGCATCGTGATCATCGTCACCGCCGTGGTTGCCGCCAGCCAGGCGAAGATTGCCGAGTCCGGCCTGCTGATCATGGCCGTGGTCATGTTGCACAACAGCTTTGGTTATCTGTTGGGCTACTTCACCGGGCGTCTGTTCAAGCTGCCATTGGCCCAGCGCAAATCCCTGGCCCTGGAAGTCGGCATGCAAAACTCCGGGTTGGGTGCTGCGTTGGCCAGTGCGCACTTTTCGCCATTGGCGGCGGTACCCAGCGCGTTGTTCAGCGTCTGGCACAATATTTCCGGAGCCCTGCTGTCGACGTATTTCCGCCGTATGAGCGAGAAAGAAGATCGCAAAATCGGCGGCCGGCAGGCCACCGACTGATCCGCGATCTTGATCCAAAAACTTGATCCCCGGATTAATGCTGTGCACTCTATTGCGCAACGCGGGGACGACCCTGCGGCTCGATCGAGTCATTAATCTGGGGACGACCCCGTCAATCGATGGAGGTCTTTGATGTCCTGGATCATTCTGTTTTTCGCCGGCCTGTTCGAAGTCGGCTGGGCCGTCGGCCTGAAGTACACCGACGGTTTCACCCGTCCGCTCCCCACCGCCCTCACCGTCGCGGCCATGGCTGTCAGCCTTGGCTTGCTGGGCCTTGCCATGAAGGAACTGCCACTGGGCACGGCCTATGCGATCTGGACCGGTGTGGGTGCCGTGGGTACGGTGATTGCCGGGATCATTCTGTTTGGGGAATCGATGGCGCTGGTGCGGTTGGCCAGTGTGGCGTTGATCGTGACCGGTTTGGTTGGGCTCAAGGTTAGCGCTTAGGCCACTTCCGCTTTCGCGAGCAGGCTCGCTTGTATGTTTAGACTTGAAGGGGTGGGCGGGACTAAAA
>NZ_JBSVWS010000321.1:0-2694 GCF_054071155.1 Pseudomonas sp. SDO5532_S415
CACAGGGATTTTCCGCTCACCAAAGATCTACTGTGGGAGCGAGCCTGCTCGCGAAGGGGCCGGTGCAGTCGCTGATGTATTTGAACCGGAACAAGGCAATCGGCAATGTCCTCACGCGTCACCAGCAAGTCGTCGGCCATACCCGCCCCTCACGTCGCCTCCCCGGCGCTGTTGATCCCTGCCCTGCTGCTGTTCGTTTCCGGTGCCGCGGCGCTGGTGTATCAGGTGTTGTGGATCAAGCAGCTGTCACTGGTGGTGGGCGTCGAGGTGTATGCCATCACCACGGGGATCAGCGCGTTTTTTGCCGGGCTTGCCCTGGGCGGCTTGCTCTTCGGGCGCTGGGCCGACCGCTTGCAGCAACCGGTCCTGCTGTATGCCGGGCTGGAAGTGCTGGTGGCGGTACTCGGTGTCGGCGCGACCTTCGCCATGAGCCTGGCGGCCCAGCCGTTTGCCTGGCTGGAACAGCAGATCGGTCTGCTGGCCTGGGTGCTGCCGTTTACGCTGGTCGGCCTTCCGGCGTTGCTGATGGGCGGCACGCTGCCGGTGCTGGTCCGCTCCCTGGCCAGCGATCCACAGCAACTGGGCAAGGCCGGCGGCCATCTGTATGCGGCGAACACCGCCGGCGCGATCGTGGGGACCCTGCTCGCCGCGTTTGTGCTGATTGCCACCCTGGGCGTACGTGGCAGCGCGCTGGCCGCCGCGATGCTCAACCTGCTGGCCGCCGCCGGTGCCCTGTGGTTCCAGCGCCAGCGTCCGCTACCGGTCGAAACGCCGACACGGCACCCTGCCGACAAGGCGCCGGACCGCCTGGCGCTGTGGCTGTATTCGATTGCCGGTGGTGTGGCCCTCGGTTACGAAGTGGTCTGGTCGCAATCGATCGTGCAGTTCATGAGCACCCGCACCTATGCCTTCGCCGTGGTATTGGCCACCTACCTCACCGGCCTGTTTCTCGGCAGCGCCCTGCTCGCCCGACGGGTCGACCGCCTGCGCGATCCCTGGGGCGTATTCGGTCTGCTGATCGCCGGTGCAGGGCTGATTGCGTTGCTGGAAATTGCTGTGCTCGGACGCTGGCTCGTGCTCGCGCAAAGCCTGGTCGAAGCCTGGGTGCTGTCGCTGGGTGCCAGTGAACTGGCGGGCATGTGCGCGCGCTTTGCCGTGGCGGCGTTGAGCATCGTCTTCGTGCCGACGGTGCTGCTGGGCGCGGCGTTTCCCGTGGCCCTGCGCTTGAGCGTCGGGCGCGAGCATGTGGGGCGCCATGTCGGTGAAGTCGTAGCGTTCAATACCCTCGGCGGCATCATCGGGGTGATGCTCTGCGGGTTCGTGCTGATCCCGTTGCTGGGGCTGGTGCGTACGTTGGGATTGCTGGCGATCATCGCTGCCGGGATCGGGTATTTCTCGGTGCGCAAGGGGCATGGGGTCAAGAAAGGCCGGCGTCAGGGCGTCATCGCGGTCGGCCTGCTGTCGGTGGCCGTGGCGCTGCTGACCCCGGTGAACAAACTGGCCAGCCTGCTGCCCGGTGCACGCAATGCCAGCCTGGCTTTTTACGAGGAAGGACGAGGCGGTACCGTTGCCGTGGTCACCCAGGGCAAGGGGCAGAAGGCCTTCCAGCGTTTGTACATCCAGGGTGTATCGAACACCGGCGATGCCATGCCGTCCCTGCGCTACATGCGCATTCAGGCGCTGTTGCCGCTGCTGATCCACAACGCCGAGCCTCGTTCAGCGCTGGTGATCGGCTTTGGCACCGGCATCACCGCCGGCGCCCTGACGCGCTATCCGGGCCTGGAGCACCGGGTCGTCGCCGAACTGCTGCCATCAGTGGTCAAGGCAGCGCCGTTGTTCAAGGGCAATTTCGATGCCGCCGCCGATCCGAGTATCGATGTGCGCCTGCGTGACGGTCGCCAGGAACTGCTGCGCAATCCGCAGCGTTATGACCTGATCACCCTCGAGCCACCACCGCCCTCCGCGGCCGGCGTGGTCAATCTGTATTCCCGGGACTTCTACCAACTGGCTGCCAGCCGCCTTCAGAGTCAGGGCCTGGTCGCCCAGTGGCTGCCGCTGCCGACGCAAAACATCAACGATTCGCGCTCGCTGGTGCGCAGTTTCCTCGATGTCTTCCCCTACGCCACGCTGTGGACCAGCGAGTTCCACGAGATGCTGCTGGTGGGCTCGCTGGAGCCGATCGAGCTGGATGTCGGGAAAATCAGTCAACGCTTCCAGCAGGACAGCGTGCGCGGCACCTTGCAGGATGTCGGTATCGGCTCGGCCGCCGCGTTGCTCGCCACCTGGGTGACCGATCGCACCGGCCTGGAGCGCTTTGCCGCTGACGCGCGTCCGGTGACCGATGATCAACCGCGCATCGAATATGCACCCTGGGTCCGGACCAAGGAGATCACCCGGGTGTTGCCGGCGCTGCTGGACTTGCACACTGCCGCGCCGCTGGTGAATGCCGATGCGGGTTTCAATGAGCGGATGAGCGCGCACCGGCAACGCCTGATGCAGTTCTATCGGGCGAGCCTGCATGCCTATGACGGCGATCGCGATGCCTGGGGCCGGGATATTCGTGAGGTGATGCGCGGGGATGGGGGGAATCCGTATTACCGGTGGTTTGTCGGGGAGTGATTCAGTGCCTGTCAGACTGCCTTCGCGAGCAGGCTCGCTCCCACATTTGATCTGGAGTGTTCCCGGATCCCCTGT
>NZ_JBSVWS010000322.1:0-2686 GCF_054071155.1 Pseudomonas sp. SDO5532_S415
CCATTTTGAAATCGGAGCAGGACCCTGTGGGAGCGGGCTTGCCCGCGATGGGGCCAGAAAGTCCACTATCAAAGCCAACCTATACTCAATTCAGGGCCTTTTAAACGCCGGGCATCCGGTCCGGCGCAGACTTCGGGGACCGCGATGAACCTGCGTTCGCTGATCGTCGCCGTGCTGATGGTGTTGGCGGGGTGCGTCACGGCCCCGCGCGCGCCGGTGGAAACACCGCAGGTCATGATCTCGCCGAGTACCTGGCAGCAAGTGGACCGGGAGATTGTCGCGGCATCGCAATCGGCCACCGAGCAGACCAAAATCTACGCCCGCGGCGCCATGGATTACTGGCGTACGCGGGTCTATCAACTGACCGAAGAAAACTTCATTCCCTGGTTCAGCAGCTACTGGACCCAGGAATGGCTGTCGATGAAAGTCAGCTGGTACACCCTCAGCGCCCAGGGCGAGCAGGATGCCTCGGAAAAGCGCCTGGCCGCTTACTTGCTGGAGCAATACCAGGAAAAAGTCCTGGCACCGGTGGCGGTGGAAATCGACCCCGATCAGATTCTCAGCCTGGCGTCGGCGTTCTATGTGGACATTCTCAAGGAAGACCTGCAGCGCATTTCCCAGCGCCACGGCGTGCCCATTGCCCAACTCAATGGCCGCATCCAGAAAGTCCCGGCCATTGCCCTCGGGCCACCCTCGGCGCGTGACGCCTCGCTGTATCAGGTGGTGTACGCCGAGCGGTTGAATAACCTGCCGGCCTACGCCGCGCTGATCGACAAGATTCACCGGGCCGGTGGCGACAAGGGCGTCGATTCGACCGATACCGCGATGGCGCCGGTCGCCAAGCGCGCCAGTCGTCGAATCGAAGCCGAGATGGCCCCCCGTGGCGCCGCCAGTGCCGTGGCCGCGGCGGCGGGCAGACTCGCGGGGGGATTGATCACCGTCGGGGTCGCGGGGATCCGCGCGCTGATTCAGGCCAGCGACCGGCCGGACAGCGAGGCGCTGATTCGCAGCAGCCTGGGTAATACGTTCGACAAGGCCTGGACCAAGCTGGTCCAGAACCCGACCACCGGTGTCATGGCCGGCACCCTGTACATGGCGGGGCAGATCGAGGGCAACCTGGCCGGCAGCGCTGAACCGCCGGTCGGTCTGGAGGCCGGCCATGTCGAATGGCAACCAAGCCAATCGACTAACCAGAGAATCAACCCATGACTCCAGGAGAACCCTCATGTCTTACGTGAATGCTTTTGTCGCTGCGGTGCCCACTGCCAACCGTGATAAATACAAGAAACACGCCGAGATCGCCGCCGGGCTTTTCAAGGACAACGGCGCCTTGAGCGTGGTCGAGTGCTGGGGCAGTGACGTGCCTGACGGCAAGGTGACTTCGTTCCCGATGGCGGTAAAACTGAAGGCGGACGAAACCGTCGTGTTCGGCTGGCTCATCTGGCCGGACAAGGCCACCAGCGATGCCGCGATGGAAAAAATGATGGCTGACCCGAGGATGCAGCCGGACGTCAATCCCATGCCGTTCGATGGCCAGCGAATGATCTTCGGCGGTTTTGAAACGATCGTGAAGGCGTGAACACCCGGGGCAGGATCACTCGGATGACGGGGTGATCCTGCAACTCTTGCGGTTACGAATCTCGCTGTCGGTTGGCCGCTCCTTGACGAACTCGAAGCGCGGCTCTCCTTCGTTGTAGTGAACCAGCCAGCCCCATTCCAGCTCGGACTCATCCTGACCGGATTTCGGTGGTACGGCCCACCATGGCTCTTTGCTGATGATTTCTCGCATGGCCCCCTCCAGTTGAAGCGTGTTTGCATGAACTATAACTTGGATGTCAGGAGGTGCCACGAATGAGCGACGAATCCCATGAGCCGTTCAAACGGCTGTTTTTTGCCCTGGACTGCGCGCCGGCGCAACGCAAGGTGATTGCCCAATGGCGCAGCGCCTTGCAACTGAGGAACGGGCGCCCGGTGCCAGTGGAGAATTTTCACTTGACCCTGAAATTCCTCGGTTCGGTCGCCACGGCGCAGATCGCCGATATCTGCAAGGCTGCCGCATCAGTGCGCACCTCGGACGAGCGCTTGACCGTGGTGCTGGATCGGCTGGATGTCTGGCGCAGGGCAGGGGTTCTGGTGTTGGCGCCGGAGCAGGCTTCGCCAGCGTTGTTGCGCCTGGTGTATGACCTGGAACAGGCCGTGTTGCCGTTTGTATCGGGGGATGCGCCACGGGAGTTTCGCCCGCACCTGACCCTGGCCCGGGATTTTCGCGCCCCGGTTCCCGAGTCCGCCACGCCACCGGAGTTTTTCCTGCGTGCCGATCGATTCGCCCTGTTCGAATCGCACAAGGGCCGGTACATACCGCTGGCCTCGTGGCCATTGGGAACTTCGTAGGCCAAACGAAAAAAAGGCGCCCGAGGGCGCCAAACTCACCTTAACCGAGGAGCCAGGTGAGGCCGTTCATCGGAGACGAGTGCAGCGGTGGTAAGGCGCTGCGTGAACGGAAATGGGAAAATCTGGTTCGTATATTGACTGTTCTGGCCAATTCGCGAGCAGGCTCGCTCCCACAGGGGGGAATGCGTTCATTCAGGCGGCCCGCGTTATCGTTGACGACCATCGCGAGCAAGTATTGGGCCTGCAAAGGCCCGTGTTGAACCTGTGGGAGCGAGCCTGCTCGCGAAGAATGTCT
>NZ_JBSVWS010000323.1:0-2615 GCF_054071155.1 Pseudomonas sp. SDO5532_S415
ACACGGGGGCTCGCGTACGACACCGATCCAGTGTGGGAGCGAGCCTGCTCGCGAAGGGGCTTGACTCGGTTTACCTCCCTGCCCCGTCCGACGACCGGTTGCACTTCCGGTCAACGCGTTCATGGCCGAAAGCTGGCTGAAAGCTTGCGCGATTAGGATCGCCCTCACTGCCGGCAACAGACCGGTTGGCCAATGCGAGTGTTCGATTGCTCGCCAGGTCCATTTAACAACAACAATGGTGATTCTGATGTCCTCTGTAACCCGCCTCCTCGTTGTCACTCCGCCCGTACGTCTCGTGCTTCCCGTTCTGCGCTGACCCGACCCGGTCCGCCCATTCCCTAGCCGCGCCACGCCTGGAGTATTCCCATGCTGACTTTCCTTGGCTTCGCCATGGTCATCACCTTCATGTTCCTGATCATGACCAAGCGCCTGTCCGCGCTGATCGCCCTGATCATCATCCCGATCGTCTTCGCCCTGTTCGGTGGTTTCGGCCCGAAAATCGGCCCGATGATGCTTGAAGGCATCACCAAGCTCGCGCCGACCGGCGTGATGCTGATGTTCGCCATTCTGTACTTTGCCCTGATGATCGACTCCGGCCTGTTCGACCCGGCCGTGCGCAAGATCCTCAAGATGGTCAAGGGTGACCCCCTGAAAGTATCGGTCGGCACCGCCGTACTGGCGCTCGTCGTTTCCCTCGATGGTGACGGCGCGACCACTTACATGATCTGCGTGGCCGCCATGCTGCCGCTTTACAGCCGCATCGGCATGAGCCCGCGGATCATGGCCGGTCTGATCATCCTCGCCGGTGGCGTGATGAACATGACCCCATGGGGTGGCCCGACCGCCCGTGCGGCCAGTGCGCTGCATGTGGATCCGTCGGCGATCTTCGTCCCCATGATTCCGGCGATGGCTGCCGGTGTCGTGGCTATCCTGGCCATCGCTTATTTCTACGGCAAACGTGAGCGTGCGCGCCTGGGTGAACTGCATCTGGTCGGCGATGAAATCGATCACAGCGAAATCAGCGTTTCCCAGTTCCCGGATGCCCGTCGTCCGAAGCTGATCTGGTTCAACGGCGCCCTGACCCTGGGCCTGATGTGCACCCTGATCGCCGGCCTGCTGCCGCTGCCGGTGCTGTTCATGGTGGCTTTCAGTATCGCGATGATCGTCAACTATCCGTGCCTGCAGCAGCAGAAGGATCGCGTCGCGGCGCACGCCGGCAGCGTGCTGGCAGTGGTCGGGCTGATCTTTGCCGCCGGCATCTTCACCGGTATCCTGTCGGGCACCGGTATGGTCGATGCCATGTCGAAAAGCCTGCTGTCGGTGATCCCTGATTTCCTCGGCCCGTATTTGGCCGTGATCACGGCGCTGGTGAGCATGCCGTTCACCTTTTTCATGTCGAACGATGCATTTTATTACGGCGTGTTACCGGTACTTGCCGAAGCCGCCAGCCATTACGGTATAACCGCGGTGGAAATGGCACGTGCCTCGATCGTCGGTCAGCCCGTCCACTTGCTGAGCCCGCTGGTACCATCGACTTACCTGTTGGTGGCCCTGGCCGGGATCGATTTTGGTGATCACCAGCGCTTCACCCTGAAGTGGGCAGTGCTGGTGTGCATGTGCATACTGGTCGCCGCGTTGCTGATGGGGATTTTTCCGCTGTTCAGCACTCTATAAGCCCAAGACTCACCATTGAGGGTCCAGGCTTCGCTGTTTGAAGCCCGGACCCTTTGTGGTTTAACACTCGCTCAAAGGAATACACATGGAATGGCTGACCAACCCTGAAATCTGGGTTGCCTTCTTCACCCTGACCGCCCTGGAAATCGTCCTGGGCATCGATAACATCATCATGATTTCGATCCTGGTCAGCCGCATGCCCAAGCACATGCAGGCGCGCACCCGGATTTTCGGCCTGGCGCTGGCCATGATCACGCGGATTCTGTTGTTGCTGTCGATCACCTGGGTCATGCGTCTCACCGCCGATCTGTTCGAAGTGTTCGGCCAGGGCATTTCCGGGCGAGACCTGATCCTGTTCTTCGGTGGTCTGTTCCTGCTGTGGAAGAGCTCGCAAGAGATGTACCACGCGCTGGAAGGCGAAGATGAAACCCATGATGAGCCGAGCGTCAAGGGCGGCAGCTTCCTGTACACCATCATCCAGATCGCGATCATCGATATCGTGTTCTCCCTGGATTCGGTGATCACCGCCGTGGGCATGGTTTCCCATGTACCGGTCATGGTCGCTGCGATCGTCGTCGCCGTACTGGTGATGATGCTGGCCGCCGGTACCATCAGTGCGTTCATCGACAAGCACCCGTCGCTGAAAATGCTGGCGCTGGCGTTCCTGTTGCTGGTCGGTACCGTGTTGATTGCCGAGTCCTTCGAAGTGCACTTGCCAAAAGGCTACGTCTATTTCGCGATGGCATTCTCGCTGGCAGTGGAAGCGATCAACATCAAGATGCGCACCGCGATTGCCAAAAAGAAGAAGCAGCAGGATCCGGTGAAACTGCGCAAGGACATTCCGGGGCAGTAACCCTGTTGTCTGCCGCTTAGCGCGCAAAACCTGTGGGAGCGAGCCTGCTCGCGAAGAGGGAATGCCAGTCGACATCAAAGTCGTCTGT
>NZ_JBSVWS010000324.1:0-2604 GCF_054071155.1 Pseudomonas sp. SDO5532_S415
GCTCCCACAGGTGATCGCATGCTTTCTGAAGTCACTCGGTCAAAACTGTGGGAGCGAGCCTGCTCGCGAAGCTTTTAATGTTATTGACGGAACGGCGCGAAATTGACGTTGGTGCCCGCCGGGCGCATGTCCTGCAGGTACGAGTCCTTGTCGGCGCTCAGTTCCAGGCTCAGGGCCGCCTTGCGCTTGCCCTGGTTACGCACCACAAGGCCTTCGAGCTTCTCGCGCAGGAACACCGTCGGCACTTTCAGGTGCAGCAGTTCGTCGGTATCCGGGGTGTGCATCAGCAGGTGAATCCACTCGTACTGACCAATGGCCAGGCGCGCCACCGGGATGTCGAACCACCAGATGTTGCGGTTGCGGTTCAATTCGGTGAAGTGGCAGTTGTTGACGCCAAGCACAGCACCGCCGAGTTCCTGATTTCTGCGGGCAATGGCCTGCTTTTTATCGAGTTTCATAACATTCCTACGGGATTGGATCTTCAGCGCCAGGGCCTGAATACGTTGCGCATTCTCGGGGGTTGCCGGGCAAACATAAAGCCCAACCTGCATTGAACGATGAAATGTCACTGGGAAAATAAATGAAACTCCCTGCAAACGCCCTCGGTCAACCTTGTGTAACGACTTATCTCATTGATTTGTTCACAGGAGAAACACTATGGGCAGCACTGGCGATAAAGTAAAAGGCATGGCCAACGAAGCGGCTGGCAACGTCAAGCAAGGCGTCGGCAAGGCCACCAACAATCCGAATCTGCAAGCTGAAGGCAAGGCTCAGGAAAGGAAGGGCGAGGCGCAGCAGGCAATCGGTAAAGCCAAGGACGCGATCAAGAAAGGCGTCGACAAAGCGTGATTCGGCCTTTGATGAGCGACAGAAACGGCCATCCACGGATGGCCGTTTTTGTGTCAGCCTGAACTTGAGCGATGAAATTGTTTCAAAGTCGCCAGGTAGGCTACTTTGATGAATGAAAACGGCCCCTGAGTCGCCACGATCTCAACCCAATCCAGTATGCGGCGAATGGAGACGCGAATGATTTTCCCGGACATGAGAGGCCTGCCCCTGCACCGTGTGATGATGCGCACGGTCACCGAGTTCGTCGACGACGAGATGTCGACCTATGCCTCGGCGCTGGCCTATCAAATGCTGTTTTCGCTGTTTCCCTTCATCCTGTTCCTGATTGCCCTGATCGGTTTCCTGCATCTGCCGGACTTCTTTTCCTGGTTGCGCCTGCAATCGGAACTGGTATTGCCGCCCCAGGCGCTGGAGCAGGTGAACCCGGTGATCGACCAGCTCCAGCAATCCAAGGGTGGCCTGCTGTCGGTGGGTATCGTGATTGCCCTGTGGACCGCCTCGGCCGGTGTGCGCTTGATGATGAGCGCGATGAACGCCGCCTACGACGTGGTCGAAGGCCGGCCGGCGTGGAAGCGTTTTCCGCTGTCGATTATCTACACCGTCGGCATCGCCGGCATGCTGCTGATTGCCGCCGCGTTGATGGTACTCGGCCCGCAAGTGATGAACTGGATCGCGTCGCAAGTCGGTCTTGAATACTTCATTGTCACGCTGTGGAACATCGTGCGCTGGCCGGCGATCGTGATCCTGCTGATGGTTGCCGTGGCACTGATCTATTACGTCATGCCCGACGTCAAGCAGGAGTTCCGCTTCATCACCCCAGGTTCGGTGCTGTCAGTGGTGGTGTGGATCATCGCGTCCCTGGGCTTCGGTTTGTACGTCAAGGAATTCGCCAACTACAACGCCATGTATGGCAGTATCGGTGCGATCATCGTGCTGTTGCTGTACTTCTATATATCCGCCGCGGTGCTACTGCTTGGGGCCGAGATGAACGCGGTGATCGAGCACATGTCGCGCGAAGGCAAAGACCCTGGCGAGAAAGCCCCCGGCGAACATGGCCCCGTCCATGAGGAAAAACACCACGTGTCGGGGCTGGGCCGCGATCATTCAAAACCCAAACCGACCATTGACGAAACCTGACCATGATCCGTGAAATTCTGAAAATGGGCGATGAACGCCTGCTGCGCATTGCCCCTCCAGTGCCGGCCGAAATGTTCGACAGCCCCGAGCTGTGGCAACTGATCGACGACATGTTCCAGACCATGGAAAGCGTCGGCGGGGTTGGCCTGGCCGCGCCGCAGATCGGTGTCGACCTGCAGCTGGTGATCTTCGGTTTCGAGCACAGCGAGCGTTATCCAGACGCCGAAGCCGTACCGCAGACAATCCTGATCAACCCGTTGATCACGCCGCTGAGCCCGATCATGGAGGAAGGGTTCGAAGGGTGCCTGTCGGTGCCGGGCATGCGTGGCGCGGTGGATCGCTATCAACAGATCCGCTACGAAGGCTTCGACCCCAAGGGCGAGCCCATCGTGCGCATCGCTTGCGGGTTCCATGCACGGGTGGTGCAGCATGAATGCGATCACCTGATCGGCCGGCTATACCCGTCGCGCATCACCGACTTCAGCAAGTTCGGGTTCACCGAAGTGATGTTCCCGGATCTTGATCCCAACGCCGACGACTGATTCGTATCCACCCGGAACCCATGTGGGAGCGAGCCTGCTCGCGAAAGCGGTGTGTCAGTCAACATACACCTCGACT
>NZ_JBSVWS010000325.1:0-2602 GCF_054071155.1 Pseudomonas sp. SDO5532_S415
GGGAATGCATTTCAAATGTGGGAGCGAGCCTGCTCGCGAAGGGCTTCACCGAGATCGACCTGACACACCAAGGACTTTTCCATGGCTACCCGACAACTATTCCTGGGCATCGACTGCGGCACCCAAGGTACCAAAGCCCTTATCCTCGATGCCCTCAGCGGCCAGGTCCTGGGCCAGGGCTCGGCGGCGCATACGCTGATCAGCGGCGCCAACGGTCGTCGCGAGCAAGACACCACGCAATGGCTGGAAGCGTTCACCCTCGCCACCCGCCGCGCGCTGTTGGCGGCCAATGTCGACGGCATGGACATCCTCGGCATCGGCGTTTCCGGCCAGCAACATGGCCTGGTGCTGCTCGACGATCAGGGCCAGGTCCTGCGCCCGGCCAAACTCTGGTGCGACACCGAAACCATCGCGGAAAACGATCGATTGCTGGCTCATCTGGGCGGCGAAAAGGGCTCGCTGGAACGCCTTGGCGTGGTTATCGCACCGGGGTACACCCTGTCCAAGCTGCTGTGGACCAAAGAGCAACACCCGGAAGTCTTTTCCCGTATCGCCCGCATCCTGCTGCCCCATGACTACCTCAACTATTGGCTCACCGGCCGCAGTTGCAGCGAATACGGCGATGCTTCCGGCACCGGCTACTTCAACGTGCGCAGCCGTCAGTGGGATTTGCAGTTACTGCGCGACATCGACCCCACCGGGCGCCTGCAAGCCGCGCTGCCGGAACTGATCGACGCCCACGCGGCTGTCGGCACCGTACTGCCGGGTATCGCCGAACACCTGGGCATCAACCCGCAAGCGCGGGTGTCCAGCGGCGGCGGCGACAACATGATGGGTGCCATCGGCACCGGCAACATCCAGCCCGGCGCGATCACCATGAGCCTCGGTTCATCCGGCACGGTTTACGCCTATGCCGACCAGCCGAAAATCAGCGCGGATGCGTCGGTCGCGACCTTCTGTTCTTCCAGTGGCGGCTGGCTGCCGCTGATCTGCACCATGAACCTGACCAATGCCACCGGCGTCATTCGTGAATTGTTGGAACTCGACGTCGAACCCTTCAACGACCTGGTGAGCCAGTCCCCCATCGGGGCCGAAGGAGTGTGCATACTGCCGTTCCTCAACGGTGAACGTGTCCCCGCCCTGCCCCACGCCACCGGTAGCGTGCTGGGCTTGACCATGACCAATCTGACCCGGGCCAACCTGTGCCGTGCCGTGGTCGAAGGCACCACGTTCGGATTGCGATATGGGCTGGACCTGATGCGCCACAATGGCTTACAAAGCCGCAGCATCTGCCTGATCGGCGGTGGCTCGAAAAGTCAGGTGTGGCGGCAGATCGTCGCCGATACCATGAACACCCCCGTGATCTGCACCGCGCAAAGTGAAGCCGCCGCCCTTGGCGCGGCGATTCAGGCGGCCTGGTGCAAGTCCTGGGCAAACGGGCAAGAGGACAGTCTGGCCGATCTGTGCGCGCGTTGCGTGAAACTCGACCAGGCCAGTGAAACCCTGCCGATTGCCGAAAACGTAACAGCCTCGCAAAAGGCCTATGAACGCTATCAACAGCATGTCGCAACCCTTTAAAGAGCGAACAACTATGTATCTGGTGTGTGGCGAAGCGCTGTTCGATTTCTTCAGTGAAAACGATGCCAGCGGTCTGGCTTCAAAAGTGAATTTCAAGGCCATTGCCGGCGGCTCGCCGTTCAACGTCGCCGTGGGTTTGCGTCGTTTGGGCGTGGACGCCGCGCTGCTTGCCGGGCTGTCCACCGACTACCTGGGTCGGCGTTTGCTGCAAGTGCTGCAGGAAGAAGGTGTGCGCACGGACTATCTGCTGGATTGCGCCGCGCCCACGACCCTGGCGATGGTCGCGGTCGGCGCCAATGGCTCGCCGCACTACAGCTTCCGGGGTGAAGGCTGCGCTGACAGGCAGTTGAGGCCCGAACATCTGCCGACGCTCGGGCCTGAGGTGCGCGGACTGCATATCGGCTCGTTCTCGCTGGTGGTGCAACCGATTGCCGATACCTTGCTGGCACTGGTGCAGCGCGAAAGCGGCAAGCGACTGATCAGCCTCGATCCCAACGTGCGGCTCAATCCGCAACCGAACATCGAACTGTGGCGTTCGCGGATTGCCACCCTGGTCGAGCATGCCGATCTGATCAAGGTCAGCGATGAGGACTTGAGCCTGCTGTATCCCGAGCAGGATCCCGCGCGGGTCATCGACGGCTGGCTGCAGCATCGCTGCCAGTTGGTGTTCCTGACCCGGGGTGGTGAAGGTGCGACGGTGTTCAGTCGTGCGTTTGGGTCGTGGTCGGTGCCGGCCTGTTCGGTACAGATCGCCGATACCGTGGGGGCTGGCGATACGTTCCAGGCGGCGTTGATTGCCTGGTTGACCGAGCAGCAGATGGATTCGATAGAGGGTTTGCAGCGGCTCAGTCGTGAGCAGATCGACGGCATGGTTCGGTTTGCGGTACAGGCAGCTGCTCTGACTTGTGGCAAAACCGGGCCGGATTTGCCGTATCGGCATCAGTTAACGCTTCAGTGAAGCTGATGGCCTCTTCGCGAGCAGGCTCGCTCCCACAGGTTTTGTGTTCACTGAAGATCCAGTGTG
>NZ_JBSVWS010000326.1:0-2595 GCF_054071155.1 Pseudomonas sp. SDO5532_S415
GCCTGTGGTGGTGGTCTAACGACAAAGGGGGGGGTGGACCTTGCCTCCCTCCTCGCGGGCACCCCCGCTCCCACAGGGAAAGCGAACACCAGAAAATCTCAACAAATCCAAAAAGGTGTCGATATGCGTCTATTGAAATCCATGGTCCCGCTCGCGCTGGCAGCCCTGTGCAGCGCCGTTGCCCAGGCGCAGCCACAGGTCAGTGTCTACAACTGGACCGATTACATCGGCGAAACCACCCTCGCCGACTTTCAGGCCAAGACCGGGATCAAGGTGATCTACGACGTCTTCGATTCCAACGAAACCCTGGAAGGCAAACTGCTCGCCGGGCGTACCGGGTACGACGTGGTGGTGCCGTCCAACCACTTCCTGGCCCGCCAGGTAAAAGCCGGCGCGTTCCTGAAACTGGACCGCGCACAGCTGCCGAATTTCAAGAACCTCGATCCGAAACTGTTGGCGTTGCTGGAGAAAAACGATCCGGGCAACGAGCACTCGGTGCCCTACCTGTGGGGCACCAACGGCATCGGCTACAACGTCGACAAGGTCAAGCAAGTGCTGGGCATCGACCACATCGATTCCTGGGCGGTGCTGTTCGAACCGCAAAACATCAAGAAACTCAGCCAGTGCGGCGTGTCGATCATGGACTCGGCGGATGAAGTGTTCCCGGCGGTACTCAACTACATGGGCATGGACCCACGCAGCGAAAACCCCGAGGACTTCAAAAAGGCCGAAGCCAAGCTGCTGAGCATCCGTCCGTACGTCACCTACTTCCACTCCTCCAAGTACGTCTCGGACCTGGCCAACGGCGACATCTGCGTCGCGTTCGGTTACTCGGGGGATGTGTTCCAGGCCGCCAATCGGGCCAAGGAAGCCAAGAACAACGTGAACATCGCCTACGCGATTCCCAAGGAAGGCAGCAACCTGTGGTTCGACCTGGTGGCCATTCCCGCCGACGCCGGCAACCCGAAAGAGGCCCACGCGTTCATCAATTATCTGCTCGACCCGCAAGTGATCGCCAAGGTCAGTGCCTCGGTGGGCTACGCCAATCCGAATCCCGCCGCCAAGCAGTACATGGACGCTGAGCTGGTCAACAACCCCGAGGTTTACCCGTCCCAGGAAGTCCTCGACAAGCTCTACATCTCGACGACGCCGCCGCAGTCGATCATGCGTCTGATGACCCGTTCCTGGAGCAAAGTGAAGTCCAACCAATGAACCAGTACACCCAGGAACATACCCACTCTTACTACGCTGCATCGGCCCATGCCCTGGCGCCCTTCCCGACCCTGACCGAAGACCTGGTGGCCGATGTCTGCGTGATCGGCGGAGGTTTTACCGGCGTCAACACCGCGATCGAACTGGCCCAGCGCGGGCTCTCGGTGATCCTGCTCGAGGCCCGGCGGATCGGCTGGGGGGCCAGCGGGCGTAACGGCGGGCAACTGATTCGCGGCATCGGCCATGACGTCAGCGGATTTGCCCGCTATGTCGGCGCCGAAGGCGTGCGCTATATGGAGCGCGCGGGGGTCGAGTCAGTGGAGTTGGTGGGCCGACGCATCCGTGAAAACAACATTGATTGCGACTTGCGCTGGGGCTTCTGCGAACTGGCCAACACCCCGGCGCAATACGCCGGGCTGAAGGCCGAACACGCGCAGCTGATCAAGTCGGGTTATGCCCACGAAACCCGTTTGGTCGAACCCGGGCAGATCAGCCAGCAGGTCGTGAACTCGGACCTGTATGCGGGTGGATTAATCGACATGGGCTCGGGTCATTTGCACCCATTGAACCTGGTACTCGGCGAAGCGCAGCTCGCGCAATCCCTGGGTGTGCGGATTTTCGAGCAGAGCCCGGTGCTGGAACTGGTCCATGGCAGCACGGTGCAGGTGCGCTGCACCGCAGGCACGGTACGCGCCGGCAGCCTGGTCCTGGGCTGTAATGCGCACCTGGAAGAACTCGAACCGAAACTCAGCGGCAAGGTGCTGCCGGCGGGCAGCTACATCATCGCCACTGAACCCTTGTCGCTGGAGCTCGCTGCGCAGTTGATCCCGCATAACCTGGCGCTGTGCGACCAGAAAGTCGGCCTGGATTACTACCGACTCTCGGCGGACCGGCGCCTGCTGTTCGGTGGTGCCTGCCATTATTCCGGACGCGATCCACGGGACATCGCCGCGTATATGCGCCCGCAGATGCTCAAGGTATTCCCGCAACTGGCCGCTGTGCGCATCGACTATCAATGGGGCGGCAAGATCGGCATCACCGCCAATCGTTTCCCGCAGGTCGGCCGCCTGGGCCAGCACCCCAACGTGTTCTACGCCCAAGGCTATTCCGGCCATGGCCTGAACGTGACGCACTGGTGCGCAAAGTTGCTGGGCGAAGCGATCCATGCCGGACACAGCCAGGGTTTCGACGTGTTCAGCGCCGTGCCGCACATGACCTTCCCCGGCGGCCGCGCCCTGCGCTCGCCACTCCTGGCCCTCGGCATGCTCTGGTACCGCATGCGCGAAGTGCTTGGCTGAAAAATCAGATCGTTCCTCCTGTGGGAGCGAGCCTGCTCGCGAAGACGGTTTATACCGCGGCAAATCCATTGCCTGACACACCGCC
>NZ_JBSVWS010000327.1:0-2574 GCF_054071155.1 Pseudomonas sp. SDO5532_S415
TAAGTGGCACATAAATTTCGTGTTCACTGGAGATCAACTGTGGGAGCGAGCCTGCTCGCGAAGGCGTCAGTAGTAACGCCAAATGACTCAACCCGGGGTCAGACACTCCGGCCCATTGAGCTTCGGATCATTGACCATGTTGGCCAGCACCCGTTCGCGCAACGCGGCGGGTTCACTGGCCAGCAGGGCCTGCAACGCATGCAACGGCGTTTCCGGATCGAGCCAGGCGTCTTGCCCCGCCGCATCGAGAATCAACGGCCGCCGCTGACTGGCAGCCGGCTGAGTAATGACCGCCGTGCTCAGCCACACCTGTTCCTGCACCGGGTACGCCTCCCAGATCGCCGCGAAAAACAGTGACGAGCCCTCTCCCGGCGTCAGCCAGTACGGGCGCTTGCGCGTGGTGCCGCGCCATTCGTAAAAACCGTTGGCCGGCAACAGGCAGCGTCGCTCGCGCAGGGCTTGGCGGAACATCGGCTGCTCGGCCACGGTTTCGGCCCTGGCATGGGCCGGGGTGCGGGATAGATCGGTCAGCCATGGCGGTGTCAGCCCCCAACGCGCACGCGCCAGCTCGCGCTGACCGTCCGCACCGGCACGCAGCATCAACACCGAATCATTGGGAGAAATGTTCCACTGGGCCTGCTGATCGGCGGGGAAGCCTGGCAGGGCCGCGAAGGCGGGGTTCCAGCGAAACAGGGCATAACGTCCACACATGGGGCAACACGACTCTTGATCAAACGAACGGCCAGCCTAACAGACCAGCGTGCCCGGAAAGCTCTCCGGTTCATCACCGCAAAGCGGCAGCGCGGCATTGTACGCACTGATCAACTCGCGGGCGTATTCGGCCTGGTCGTTATCCACCGCCAACCCCAACAGACCGAAGATCGGCAGTTCGCCGCTGGCACCGACCAGATCGCGTCCCACCAGATGCGCCTCGATGCCCTCACTGGCAAGCATGCCTTGCAGCAACTCGCCTTCCATCAGGTTTTCCGGTTCGTAGATTCGTTGCATAGATGCCCTTATTCGTTCTCGCTGAATACGTCGAGATGCCATTCTTCGCCGTGTACCTGCAACACAAAGGTTATCGGCCGGCAGCACACCTGACAGTCTTCAATATAGGTCTGATCCCCACCGGACAGGTCCAGGGTGGTTTCCACTTCCTCACCACAATACGGACATTCATAAACGGCATTTTCCAGCATCGCGGTCTCCCAGGTGACTTGTGCGTATAATCGCCGGTCTATTTGCAGGGCTATTTTTGTCTGACTACTTTTTCAGACCGTACCCCGCCGGTTTTCGATCAGAACCTTTACTTACCCTAGCCGTTTCTAACAAGAGAGCATGATGGGCGAATTCGATGCCATCCGACCTTACGACGACAGTGAAGTCCCAGCGGTGCTGGCACGACTGCTTGGCGACAAGGCGTTTCTAGATATCCTCACCCACTTCCGCTTCCCGCGTTTTGCCGGCGCTTTAGGCTGGGCACTCAAACCTCTTATAGCCCATCGTCTGCGCCGTGAGTTCGCCGGCATCACGTCGGTGGCTACTTTGCAGGACAAAGTCGAGTATTACGTCGACCACACCATCGAACGCGCCACGGATGGGGTGACCTACACCGGTGTCGAGCAGTTCAAGTCCGGCAGCGCCTACCTGTTCATCGCCAACCACCGCGACATCGTGATGGACCCGGCCTTCGTCAACTACGCCGTGTACCACGCCGGCCTGCCGACCCCGCGCATCGCCATCGGCGACAACCTGCTGCAAAAGCCCTTCGTCAGCGACCTGATGCGCCTGAACAAGAGCTTTATCGTGCACCGTTCGATCACCGGACGCCGCGAGAAAATGGCGGCGTATCAGTTACTCTCGGCCTACATCAACCATTCGATCCGCAACGATTGCGCCTCGATCTGGATCGCCCAGGCCGAAGGCCGGGCCAAGGACGGCGACGACCGTACCGAGTCGGCGATTCTCAAAATGTTCCACATGAGCCGCAAGGACGAGCCGTTCGGCGAAGTCATCCGCTCGCTGAACCTGACCCCGGTCTCGATCAGCTACGAATACGACCCGTGCGACCAGGCCAAGGCCCGCGAACTCTACATCCGCGCCACCACTGGCACCTACACCAAGGCGCCAGGCGAGGACGACGTGAGCATCGCCAAGGGCATCACCGGCTACAAGGGCCGGGTCCACGTGAACTTTGCCGCGCCGATCACCGAGCTGTTCGAAGACACCAAGCAGTTGGCGGTCGAGATGGACAAGCAGATTCTGGGCGGTTATCGCCTGTTTCCGGTGCACTACCTGGCTTATGCCCAGTGGAAAGATGCCGACCCGCAATTGCAGGTTCCCGGTGCCGCCGAGCTGTTTGCCGCCGATGAACTGACCAAGGCCCAGGAGCAGTGGCAGCAACGCCTGGACGCCTGCCCCGAGGAACATCGCCCGTTCCTGGTGTTGCAATATGCGACGCCGGTACGCAATCAGTATCGGGTGAAGGGGGGGTTGCCGCTTTAACCCCTTTTAAAGCAAGAACAAAAGATCGCAGCCTTCGGCAGCTCCTACAGGGAAATGCAATCTCATGTA
>NZ_JBSVWS010000328.1:0-2570 GCF_054071155.1 Pseudomonas sp. SDO5532_S415
CACAACAGTTAAATGTGGGAGCGAGCCTGCTCGCGAAGACGGAGTATCAGGCGCTATAAATCTCAGCCCTTGGCCCCAGCCTCCAGCATATTCTCCGGCCGCACCCACGCATCAAACTGTTCATCGGTCAGATACCCCAGCTGCAACGCCGCCTCCCGCAACGTCAGCCCTTCGCTGTAAGCCTTCTTGGCAATCTCCGCCGATTTGTCATAGCCGATGTGCGGGTTCAGCGCCGTCACCAGCATCAAGCCGCGTTCCAGATGCGCAGCCATTTGCCCGGCGTCCGGCTCAAGGCCGGCGATACAGTGCTGCTGGAAGTTGCTGCAGCCATCGGCCAGCAGCCGGATCGATTGCAGCAGGTTGTGGATGATCACCGGTTTGAACACGTTCAATTGCAAGTGCCCCTGGCTCGCGGCGAAACCGATGGTGACGTCGTTGCCCAGGACCTGGCAGGCCAGCATCGACAGCGCTTCGCACTGGGTCGGGTTGACCTTGCCGGGCATGATCGAACTGCCCGGTTCGTTGGCCGGCAGTTTCACTTCGGCGAAACCGGCGCGCGGGCCGGAGCCGAGCAGGCGCAGGTCGTTGGCGATTTTCATCAGGGCCACGGCGAGGGTTTTCAGCGCGCCGGAGAGTGTGGTCAGCGGCTCGTGGCCGGCCAGCGCGGCAAACTTGTTCGGGGCGGTGACGAAAGGCAGGCCGGATAGCGCTGCCAGCTCCGCAGCGATCGCTTCACCAAAGCCGTGCGGCGAGTTCAGTCCGGTGCCCACGGCGGTGCCACCCTGAGCCAGTTCGCAAACTGCCGGCAGGGCACTGCGGATCGCCCGTTCGGCGTAATCGAGTTGCGCTATGAACCCGGAAAGTTCCTGGCCGAAGGTGATCGGTGTGGCGTCCATCATGTGGGTACGGCCGGTTTTCACCAGTTTCATGTGGCGTGCCGACAGTTCGGCAATGCCGCCGGACAGCTCGGCGATGGCCGGCAGCAATTGCTGCTGCACCGCCTGGGCCGCGGCGATGTGCATGGCGGTGGGGAAGCAGTCGTTGGAACTCTGGGAGCGATTGACGTGATCGTTGGGGTGCACCGGGGACTTGCCGCCACGCGGGTTGCCGGCCAGTTCGTTGGCGCGACCGGCGATCACTTCGTTGACGTTCATGTTGCTCTGGGTGCCGCTGCCGGTTTGCCAGACCACCAGCGGAAACTGGTCGTCGTGATTGCCGTCGAGCACTTCGTCGGCGGCCTGTTCGATTAGGCGGGCGATATCGGCGGGCAGGTCGCCATTGCGGTCGTTGACCCGTGCCGCGGCTTTCTTGATCAGCGCAAGAGCGTGCAGAACCGCCAGCGGCATACGTTCGTTGCCGATGGCAAAGTTGACCAGCGAGCGTTGTGTCTGAGCACCCCAGTAGGCCTCATCCGGGACTTCAACCTGGCCAAGGCTGTCGGTTTCGATACGGCTCATCGGTCACACTCCTGTAGGTCTGATTGCGCAGTTTAGGCCGTGATCGACGGCCGGGGTTCCATCAGTCTCGATTCTGTCCATTGAACCCCTCTAAATCAGGCGCGACAAGGCTTGGGGTTGAGTGACACACTTTTTTAGGCGCAGAATGGACGTCCTTGGGGTTTTACCTCGCCTGCTAGAAAAGGAAACTCGATGACTCGTCTTCGTGCCATCTGTACCGCGGTTGCATTGGTTTGTGCCAGCGGCCAGGTTCTTGCCGACACCGCCAGCCACAACGCCAGTGCCGAGGCTTTCCTGACCCTGGCACATGCTGACAAACTGGGCACTCCGGTGTACATGCAAGTACAGCAAATGTTCGCCCAGCGCTTCCAGCAAACCAAAGCCCCGGAATCGAAAAAAGCCGTCCTGGAAACCTACCAGGCCAAGGCCAACGCCGCCCTCGACCAGGCCATTGGCTGGAACAAGCTGAAGCCGGACATGGTCAAGCTCTACACCACCAACTTCACCGAATCCGAGCTCAAGGACCTGGTGGCGTTCTACAAGTCGCCACTGGGCAAGAAAGTCCTGGAAAAAATGCCGCAGCTGACTCAGCAATCGGCCCAGATGACCCAGGCCAAACTCGAAAGCGCAGTGCCCGTGGTCAACAAGCTGCTGGCTGACATGACGGCCGAGCTGACGCCGAAAGACGCAGCAGCGCCAGCCAAGAAAAAGCCTTAAGCGGAGTTTGGTATGACCATGCAACAACGCATCGAATCGACGTTGGGCCTGCTGCAGCCCGAGCATCTGCAAGTGCTGGATGAAAGCCATATGCACAGTCGCGGGTTGCAGACCCACTTCAAGGCCGTGGTGGTCAGCCAGCAGTTCGAAGGGCTCAATCGCGTCAAGCGTCACCAGAAAGTCTACGGCACACTCGGCGAGCTGATGGGCGAGTTCCATGCGTTGGCGCTGCATACCTACACGCCGGAGGAATGGGCGCAGATCGAAGCGGCTCCTGCCTCGCCGACCTGTGCCGGCGGCAGCAAGCACTAGCTTGACCGGCTGTTGTGGCGAGGGAGCTTGCTCCCGCTGGAGTGCGAAGCGCTCCCAAGCCTTACGACTGCTTCGCAGCCGAGC
>NZ_JBSVWS010000329.1:0-2562 GCF_054071155.1 Pseudomonas sp. SDO5532_S415
ATTCATCTGACAGATTGCATTCGCGAGCAGGCTCGCTCCCACAGGGAATATGTAGTGGATTCAGGATTTGAAACAGGCCTTGTCGAGTTTGTCGAGGACGCGGTCGGAACGCTGTTCGGCTTCGGCCATTGTGGTTTTCCAGGTCGCGACGCAGGGTTGCAGATCCGCTTCTTTCTCTGCGATGGCCAACCATTGCAGACAGTCATGCCAGTCCCCCAAAGCGCCCTGTGCGGCCTTGAGCCTGGGCAACGCCGCTTTCGGCAAACGATCCAGCTCGGGATAGGCCTCGATGCCATAACGCACGCGCTTGATCAAAAGGCGCAAGCGGTGACGGTCGTGGGCCGGATCGTGCAGGGCTTCGTCGAGTTTTTTCCACTGTTTGGCCAGGCGTTTTTCGATGCGTTTACCCAGCCCCTTGAGCAACCCCTGACGCTGGGCCGCCCGCAAGAACCGCGGAAAAGCGTCGAGGATCATCAGCAACTGCGCGAGCTCCGTGCTCGTCGCCACTGCCGGATACGCCTGTGCCATCTGCGCCATGCGCCACTGCGCGGCTTCGGTTTGATCATGCTCGAGCAGGTAGGCGGCCAGCACCTCGCGATCGCGCAATGGCGTGGTCAGGTCGCCGACCCCGGAGGCTGCCGTCTCCAGCTGTTCGACGCCCGGCAAGCCGCGCAATGGCCGCAGCAGGCTGCGCAACCGGCGCACCGTGGTACGAAGATCATGCAAGGCTTCCGGATCGGTGCGGGCACTCAAGCGGGCCTGACACGCCAGCAGACGAACTTCCAGACCCAGGACATGGGCCACCAAGCGGTCAATCATGGGGGTTACTCCGTAAACAGCTGCAAGCGGCAAGCTATAAGCTGCAAGTCGAATTGCAGCGCGGCCAGACTTGCAGCTTGTCGCTTAGAGCTTATAGCTGCTTTTATCCTTTAGCGCCCCGCGCGGGATTCGCGAATATAGAAACGCGCCTTCTCGGCTTTCTTGGTGCAGCCTTCAAAGCCTTCGAATTGCTGCTGGGTCTTGGCCGCGGTCAACAGCGACAGGGCTTTGGAGTAGCTGACGGTCCCGGCGAACCCCTCGGCCTTGGCCAGGTCCAGTTCACGCCATGCCGCGTCCAGACTGCTGCCGCAGCTGTCGCGATAAGCGGTTTTACCGGCGCAACCGGCAAGTGCCAGGGCAATCAATGGCACACAGATCCAGGCTTTCATCACTCACACCTCAAAGATAAGAAACAGTCATGCAGGTAGGACGGTCCGGCACGGGAAAAGTGCCGTCCATCGCCTGCGCAAGCTATAGCGCTGGCGAGAATAATCAAGTGCCGCCATAACAATAAAACGACGCACTCACTTCACTGAGCGACCTTGCGATTGAAGCGCGCCCCTCGATGGGCGCATTGTTGAACCATTCAAACGAGGGCGATTCATGAAAAAGCGTGTCGCACTGGTATTGGGCTCGGGAGGAGCCCGGGGTTATGCCCATATTGGCGTCATCCAGGAGATTGAACGGCGTGGCTACGACATTGCCTGCATCGCCGGTTGTTCCATGGGAGCGGTGGTCGGCGGGATCTACGCCGCCGGCAAGCTGGATGAGTATCGCGACTGGATCGAAAGCCTGGATTACCTCGATGTACTGCGCCTGGTGGATGTCAGTTTTCGCCTGGGTGCGATCCGCGGGGAAAAGGTGTTCGGGCAGATCCGCAAGATCGTCGGCGAGATCAATATCGAAGACCTGCGCATTCCCTACACGGCCGTGGCCACCGACCTGACCAACCAGCAGGAGATCTGGTTCCAGGAAGGTTGCCTGCACCAGGCCATGCGCGCCTCGGCGGCGATTCCCAGCCTGTTTACCCCAGTGATGCAGGGCAATCGCATGCTGGTGGACGGCGGCATTCTCAATCCGTTGCCGATCGTGCCGGTGGTCTCGAGCCATTGCGACTTGATCATCGCGGTCAATCTTAACTCCACCAACCAGCGTCACTATCAACTGCCGGTGATCCAGCGTCCCGCCGCGTTCAAGACCCGCTTCGACAGCCTGATCAACTCGCTCGGTTCGAAGCTGCCGTTCCGGCGCAAACCCGCCGAACAGTTGTTGCTGCTGGAAAAAGAAGCGTTGATGGCGGAGGCGGCCGACATCAACCCCTGGGTCGAATCCGCCGAACCCGAAGCCCAGCAACCGGCAGCCGCGCCTGAACGCGCCGGTGCGCCGAAATCCGCCACCGGCTCGTTCATCATCGACAACGTGGGACCTGCGTCCTTGCTGGATCTGATCAACCAGAGCTTCGAGGTGATGCAGACTTCGTTGGCGCAATACAAGATCGCCGGTTATCCGCCGGACATCCTGATCAACGTGCCGAAGCGGGTGTGCCGTTTTTTCGAGTTCTACAAGGCGCCGGAGTTGATCGCGCTTGGGCGGGAAATTGCACGAGACACCCTTGATCGCTATGAGAATGATCGGGATTCCTGAGGTTCTCGAGTGAATGATCCGGCCTCTTCGCGAGCAGGCTCGCTCCCACAGTTGATCTTCGGTGTTCGGAAAGTTTGTGTCTGGAGCAGATCCAATGTG
>NZ_JBSVWS010000330.1:0-2513 GCF_054071155.1 Pseudomonas sp. SDO5532_S415
GGGAATGCATTCCAAGTGTGGGAGCGAGCCTGCTCGCGAAGCTTTTAAGCTCAACTCATTCCTCAGTGCTATGCACCACCACCAGCAACTGCGCCTGCACCTCGCCCACCGAGCGGATCCGATGCGGTTTCTGTGAGTTGAAGTGCAACGCATCACCCCGGCTGAGCAGCACACGCTCATTGACGAAATCCACCTCGACCTGCCCCTCGTGGACGAACAGAAACTCCTCGCCCAAGTGTTCCTTGAAGGCTTTGTCGGTGAATTCCGTCGGCGGGTAAATGATGAACGGCAACAGACTTCGTTCACTCACCTGGTGGGCCAGCACCGCGTAACCCGGATTGTCGTCGCTGGCGCCCAATGGCTGGCGCTCGTGGCTGCGCACCAGGCTGTAGCTGTCGAGGCTGACCTTGTCTTCAGAAAACAGCTCCTCGACGTTAACGTTCAAGGCCTTGGCCAGTTTCAGCGCAGCCGCAATCGACGGCGTGTTCAGCCCGCGCTCGACCTTTGACAGGTAACTCTTGGTCATGCCGGATTTTTCGGCCAAGGCCTCCAGCGTCACGCCAAGTTTTTTTCTCAATAATTTCAAACGGATAGACATTTAGAACGATTAATCCATCAAGGAGGCGACGAATTGTCCTTGCTCATGACACAAAGTGTCATATAGCATCTTTCGTGTCATCTGCATGACCCACCCAAAGAGGACACCGATATGGCCAAGACATTAGCACTGCCCAAAGATCAACTGGTCAAGCAAGCGCTGAGCCAGATGCAAAACACCCTCGCGGATAATACGTGGACCGACCGGCAAAAGCTGGCCCTGACCTGCCGCATTCTGTTCGAGAATGGTCACGACTCAGGTCTGGCCGGGCAAATCACCGCCCGTGGCCCGCAGCCGGGCACCTATTACACTCAACAACTGGGCCTGGGTTTCGACGAAATCACCGCGAGCAACCTGCTGCTGGTCAACGAAGACCTGGAAGTGCTCGAAGGCCACGGCATGCCGAATCCGGCCAACCGTTTCCACAGCTGGGTGTACCGCGCCCGGCCGGATGTGAACTGCATCATTCACACCCACCCGACCCACGTCGCGGCATTGTCGATGCTGGAGGTGCCGCTGCAGATTTCCCACATGGACCTCTGCCCGCTCTACGAAGACTGTGCGTTTCTTGAAGGCTGGCCAGGAGTACCGGTGGGTAACGAGGAAGGTGATCTGATTGCCGGCGCCCTGGGCGACAAACGGGCAGTCCTGCTTTCTCACCACGGCCAGTTGTCCACCGGCACCACCATCGAGGAGGCCTGTGTGATTGCTCAACTGATCGAACGCGCCGCCAAGTTGCAGCTGCTGGCGATGAGCGCCGGGACCATCAAGCCGATCATTCCCGAGCTGGGCCGCGAAGCCCATGACTGGATCGCCCGGCCAAAACGTCACGCCGCCGCTTTCAACTACTACGCCCGGCAGAACCTGCGTCAACACGCCGATTGCCTGAACTGAACCCAGCCCCTTTTCGTACGGAGAGACACCATGTCCAGCCCCAACATTCACGGCATCATCGGCTACACCATCACTCCCTTCACCGCCAACGGCGAAGGCGTGGACCTCAACGCCCTCGGGCGTTCCATCGACCGTCTGATTGAAGGCGGCGTGCACTCCATCGCCCCCTTGGGCAGCACCGGTGAAGGCGCTTACCTGAGCGATGCGGAGTGGGATCAGGTCGCCGAATTCAGCATCAAGCACGTGGCCAAACGGGTGCCGACCATCGTCAGCGTGTCCGACCTGACCACCGCCAAAGCGGTACGTCGCGCCCGTTTCGCCGAAGCCCACGGCGCCGACGTGGTGATGGTGCTGCCGACCTCGTACTGGAAACTCAGCGAAGCGGAAATCCTCGCCCACTACCGTGCCATCGGCGACAGCATCGGCGTGCCGATCATGCTCTACAACAACCCGGCCACCAGCGGCACCGATATGTCGGTGGATCTGATCCTGCGCATCGTCAAGGGTGTGGAAAACGTGACCATGGTCAAGGAAAGCACCGGCGACATCCAGCGCATGCATCAACTGCAACGCCTGGGCGAAGGCCAGGTACCGTTCTATAACGGCTGCAACCCGCTGGCGCTGGAAGCCTTCGCGGCCGGGGCCAAAGGCTGGTGCACGGCGGCGCCGAACCTGATCCCGCAGCTCAACCTGGACTTGTATGAAGCGGTGTTGGCCAACGATCTGGGCAAGGCGCGCGAACTGTTCTATCGCCAGTTGCCGCTGCTGGATTTCATCCTCAAGGGCGGCTTGCCGGCGACGATCAAGGCGGGCTTGCGCGAAACCGGGCTGGAGGTGGGAGATCCGCGGTTGCCGGTATTTCCACTGGGTGAGGCGGGACTTGGTCAGCTGCAAGGCCTGCTGAAAGCCCTGGGCTGATCTCAAGACACAGAGGTAACCCATGTGGGAGCGAGCCTGCTCGCGAAGGCGGTTTGTCGGTGGGTATCGATGTTGAAGGTGCAGGCCTCTTCGCGAGCAGGCT
>NZ_JBSVWS010000331.1:0-2360 GCF_054071155.1 Pseudomonas sp. SDO5532_S415
AGTAACGGTGATATTGGCTGGCACACCGCTTTCGCGAGCAGGCTCGCTCCCACAGGGGAATGTGCTGATCGGATAATCTTGCGTGCGGAAAATTGACCCGCAGGTTTACAATCGATGCTCCTGATCAGGAGTAATCCCGTGCTGACACATCTCGATTCCCAAGGTCGCGCCAACATGGTCGACGTTACCGAAAAAGCCGTGACGTTTCGTGAGGCGACGGCCCAAGCGCTGGTGCGCATGCTGCCCGAAACCCTGCAGATGATTGTCAGCGGCGGTCACCCCAAGGGTGATGTGTTTGCCGTGGCACGCATTGCCGGCATTCAGGCGGCGAAGAAAACCAGTGATCTGATTCCGCTGTGCCATCCGCTGATGCTCACGGGCGTCAAGGTCGAACTCAGTACCGAAGGCGACGACAGCGTGCGCATTGTGGCGCGCTGCAAATTGTCCGGGCAGACCGGTGTGGAAATGGAAGCGCTGACCGCCGCCAGTGTCGCCGCGCTGACCATCTACGACATGTGCAAGGCTGTCGATCGCGGCATGACCATTGAAAGCGTACGGCTGCTGGAAAAGGTCGGCGGCAAGAGCGGTCATTTCCAGGCGGATCAACCATGAATGTCACCGTAAAGTTTTTTGCCCGTTATCGTGAAGCGCTGGGTGTGGATTCGGTGAAGGTCGAAGGCCAATTCGCCACCGTCGACGACGTGCGGGCGTTGCTGGCGCAACGTGAGGGGGCTGACGTGCTCCGCGAACAGAACCTGATGTGCGCGCGCAACGAAGACCTGTGCCAACTCGACGAGCCGGTGAGCGATGGCGATGAAGTGGCGTTTTTTCCGACCGTGACCGGGGGCTGATCATGGCGATTCGCGTGCAGTCCACGGCGTTCGATCCGGGTGCCGAAGTCAACGCCATGCACGCCGCCAATGTCGGTGTCGGTGCGGTGGTGAGTTTTGTCGGCTACGTGCGTGATTTCAATGACGGGCTCGACGTGGCCGGGATGTTCCTCGAGCACTATCCGGGCATGACCGAAAAGGCTCTTGGCAAAATTGCCACCGAGGCCGAGCAGCGCTGGCCGCTGCTCAAGCTGGAAGTGTTGCATCGTATCGGTGCGCTGGAGCCCGGCGAACCGATCGTCTTCGTTGGCGCCGCCAGCGCCCACCGCCAGGCAGCGTTCGATGCCTGCGCCTTTGTCATGGACTACCTGAAAACCCGCGCACCGTTCTGGAAAAAGGAAAATACCGCCGATGGCCCGCGTTGGGTCGAGGGGCGGGACAGCGATCATGCGGCGGCGGATCGCTGGAAACAGTAATTTCTGCATTGCTCACGAGTACGCCATCGCGGGCAAGCCTGCGATGGCGTCAAACCAACAATCTTGTTGACTCACCTCCCGACCATTGGCTGGGCACAATCCCCTTTGCCCGATTGACGATCTATACATAAAAGTCCAGTATGGAATTATAAGTACAAAAAAGGCTTTCCCCGTTTCTGCTTTTTCTTCTGTCTTGCCAAACCAACAACAAACCCGCGAGAGAACGAATATGAAGAAGTTCCCCCTCATCACCGGTCTGGCCCTGAGCCTGTTGGCGTGCAGTAGCCTGTTTGCCGCCGAGAAAACCTTGCGCATCGGTATCGAGGCGGCTTATCCGCCATTTGCCTCCAAAACCGAAAAAGGCGAGATCGTCGGTTTCGACTATGACATCGGCAACGCGTTGTGCGCGCAGATGCAAGTCAAGTGTGTGTGGGTCGAAAGTGAATTCGACGGTCTGATTCCTTCCCTGAAAGTGAAGAAAATCGACATGGCGCTGTCGTCCATGACGATCAACGAAGACCGCAAGAAGTCGGTGGATTTCACCCACAAGTACTACTTCACCTCATCGCGCCTGGTGATGAAGGAAGGCGCGGTGGTGGATGACCAGTACGCCAGCCTCAAGGGCAAGACCATAGGCGTGCAGCGTGCGACCACCACCGACCGTTATGCCACTGAGGTGTTCGAACCCAAGGGTATCAACGTCAAGCGTTACGGTAACAATGAAGAGATCTACATGGACCTGGCGGCCGGTCGCCTGGACGCGATTTTTGCTGACACCATTCCGCTCAATGACTTCCTGTCGATGCCGCGCGGCAAAGGCTATGCGTTTGTCGGACCGGAATTGAAGGATCCGAAATACGTGGGCGAGGGTGCCGGGATTGCCGTGCGCAAAGGCAACACCGAGTTGGTCAGCCAGTTGAATTCGGCCATCGATGGCATTCGTGCCAGTGGTGAGTACCAGAAGATTTCCGAGAAGTACTTCAAGTCGGACATCTACGGCGACTGATATACCGCCTTCGCGAGCAGGCTCGCTCCCACAGGGGAATGCATTCAA
>NZ_JBSVWS010000332.1:0-2279 GCF_054071155.1 Pseudomonas sp. SDO5532_S415
CAACATCAATGTTGAATGAAGGACCGCCTTCGCGAGCAGGCTCGCTCCCACAGGGATTGAGTGATGTGGAAGTCAGCTGAGCGCCATCAGCCCATGCCGCCGATGATGAACCTCAAGCTGATCCTTGATCACCTTGAGCACCTTGGCCTCATGCTCATGGATGAAGAAATGCCCGCCGGCGAGCATGTCCACGGAGAAACTGCCACGGGTTTCCTTGCTCCAGCCGATCAGTTGTTCAGTGGTGGCCCGGTCGGTCTTGCCGCCAAGCACGTGCACCGGGCACTTGAGCAGTGGCCGCTGCAGCGGCTCGAAACGTCCGCACAACTGGAAATCGGCACGCAGGATCGGCAGTGTCAGGCTCATCAGCTCTTCGTTGGCCAGCACTTCTTCGCTGGTGCCGTTGAGCGTGCGCAGTTGCTCGATCAATTCGGCATCGGTCTTGGGCTCGGCAAAACCACGGTCGTAGTCGGCACGCAGGGTTGGCGCCGCAGTGCCGGAGGCGAACAGGGCTACCGGCTCAGGGCAACCGAGCGAGCGAAACGCATGGGCCATTTCACAAGCCAGCAACGCGCCGAGGCTGTGGCCGAACAGCGCGTAAGGCGCCTTGAGCGTGTTCTTTTGTTCCTGCGCCAATTGCAGCGCCAGCCGCCGCATGTCGGTGTGCAACGGCTCGCCATACCGTGCGCCCCGCCCCGGCAGCTCCACCGGTTGCACTTTCAGCCACTGCGGCAGTTTGCTCCGCCAGCGGCTGTAGACCATGGCGCTCGCGCCCGAATAGGGCAGGCACAGCAATGTCAGCTGGGTCACCGGGCTTACCTCGAAAAGTTGTCTGCTAAGAGAACGGATGAGTGCCGAAGAGAATTAGTCGTACAGATAACCCTTTGGGAGCGAGCTTGCTCGCGAAGGTGGCGTGACATTCAACACATCAGTGGATGGGAAGACCGCTTTCGCGAGCAGGCTCGCTCCCACAGTTAAATCATCATTTCAGATGGCGATAGCTTTGCACCGCTGAACCCAGTACGACTGCCCCGGCTGCAATCGCCACCCAAAACCCGCTGCGCGCCCCGAACGCATCCACCAGCCAGCCGGAACTGGCGGCGCCGATCGCCACGCCGATGCTCAATCCGGTGACTAGCCAGGTCAGGCCTTCGGTGAGCTTGGCCGGCGGCACGATCTGCTCCACCAGGGCCATCGCAACAATCAGGGTCGGGGCAAAAAACAATCCGGCGACGAACACCGCCAGCGACAACCCGAGAATGTTCACCGCCAGCAGCAGCGGCAAGGTCGTCACCGCCGTCGCCACCCCGCCGTAGAGAAACAGCCGTGGCAGCGGCACTTTCGAGCGCAGCGCACCGAAGGCCAGCCCGGCCAGGCACGAACCGATGGCATACACCGACAGCACAATACTTGCCGCCGCCGGCTGGCCCTGATGCTGGGCGAACGCGACGCTGACCACATCGATCACGCCGACGATGGTGCCCATGGCGACCATCAACAGCATCAGCCACTGGATGTCCACGGAACGGATGATCGAGCCGAAATGATGGGCTTCATGGGGATGTACCGCAGGTTCGGTGCTGCGTTGCAAGACAAACGCCGTGACGCCGATGGCCAGCATCAGCAACGCCGCCAACGGCCCTGCCTCGGGGAACGCCACCACACACAGGCCCACCGACAACGGCGGCCCGACGATAAAGCAGACTTCGTCCAGCACCGACTCCAGGGCATAGGCCGTTTGCAGTTGCGGCTGGCCGCGATACACCTCGGTCCAGCGCGCCCGCACCATCGCCGACATGCTCGGCATGCAACCGGCCAACGCAGCGAACACGAACAGCGTCCATTGCGGCGCCTGCAAACGGGTGCAGAGCAACACCAGCAATAACGCCCCGCCCCCGACCAGGGCGGACACCGGCAGAATCCGCCGCTGACCGAAACGGTCCACCAGCCGCGACACCTGCGGCGCACAAAACGCCGTGGCCAAGGCAAAAGTCGCCGCCACAGCCCCCGCCAGGCCGTAGCCGCCCTGCAACTGCGAAAGCATGGTGATCAGGCCGATTCCGGTCATGGAAATCGGCATGCGCGCGATCATGCCAGCCAGCACGAAAGCTCGGCTGCCTGGGGCATTGAACAGCTCGCGGTAGGGATTTGCCATGGTGTCCGGCCTCGATAAGGGCGTGCAAATTGCCATAAGGCGGGTAGCGGGGAAAGGGCCGAATTGTTGGTTGAATGTGAAGGCCCCTTCGCGAGCAGGCTCGCTCCCACAATGGACGGTGTACACA
>NZ_JBSVWS010000333.1:0-2214 GCF_054071155.1 Pseudomonas sp. SDO5532_S415
TTGGTGAACGCCACAGATCAACTGTGGGAGCGAGCCTGCTCGCGAAGGGGCCGGTCTGATCCATAAATAACTCAGGCCTGTCCACGCAAATGCTCAAACAACATCCGGCTCACCGGCGACAGCAGCGCCTCATCGCGCACCACCAGGATCAACGCCCGATCCGACCAGTCATCGGTCAACGGCACCGCATGCAACCCCAACGCCCGACCAAACAGTTCATAAGCTCGCTGCGGCAGCACGCCAATGCCCATATTGGCCTGGATCATGCGACACATGGCGTCGAAGCCCGGCACATGGATGCGCACCCGCAAGACCCGGCCCGCCTGACGCGCCGCGGCATGGGTGCGCATGTTGATCGAACTGGCCGCATGCAGCCCGACATAATCGCTGTCCAGCGTATCGGCAAATGCCACGTTCGGACGGTTGGCCAACGGGTGATCCGGCAACATCAGCACCATCAGTTTGTCCTGACGGTACAGCACGCTGTGCAAGCCCTTGATGTCGCTGTCGATGGAGCAGATCCCGAGGTCGGCCACACCATCGAGCACCCCTTGAATCACCCCGGCGCTGGGTCGTTCTTCAAGATCGGTCTTGACCTGGGGATGCTGCTCGGAAAAGTCGCGCAAGTCTTCGGGCAGGAACTGGATGATTGCCGACAGGTTCGCGAGCATTCGCACATAACCGCGCACACCGTGACTGTGCTCGCCCAGTTCCAGGCCCATTTTCTCGACGTTGAACAACATCTGCCGGGCATGGTGCAGTAGCGTTTCACCGGCCGGCGTCAACGTCATGCCCTTGGCCTGGCGCACAAACAGACTGATACCCAGCGCCTCCTCCAACTCCATCAGGCGCTTGCTCGCCGCCGACACCGCAATCGCTTCGCGTGCGGCGGCACGGGTCAGGGTGCCCTCTTCATGGACGGCGACGAACAGTTGCAGGGTGATCAGGTCGAGGCGGCGGATCAGGCTTTTCTGCAGCATCAGGGACTCGGCAATGTCGGTTCAGGCGAAGTCGCAGCATAGCGTTCTTCATCCGCGTCGTGGCGCTTGCAACGCGCGGCGGAAAATCTCGATGCCCTCCGTGATAAAGTCGCCGCCCATCAGACCTTTTGCTTTGAGACTTTGATCGCAATGACCGATTTCCAGGATGTCGACGCCCAACTTGAAGACTGGAATGCCCTGCGCGCCAGCACTGCGTTCGGCGGCTTGCTGGTGGGCAACGGCGCCAGCCGCGCGGTGTGGGACGACTTCGGCTACGACTCGCTGTTCGAAAACGCCCGTACCGTCGAAGAAAAGCCCCTGAGCCCCTCCGAGCTGAGCGTATTCGATGCGATGCAGACGCGCAGTTTCGAGCAGGTGTTGAGCGCGCTCAAGACCACCAGCCGGGTCAACAAGGCTCTGGCCGTCAGCTCCGCCGCGCCGCGCAATCGTTACTACGCAATCAAGGAAGCGCTGATCAACACCGTGCACGCGGTGCATATCCCATGGCGATTGGTCGAAGCTTCGACACTGGCGACGATCAATCAGGAACTGACCAGCTACCGCACAGTGTTCACCACCAATTACGACTTGCTCAATTACTGGGCGATCCAGCAGCAACCGGACGCGATCACCGACCTGTTCCAGGGGGACGAACCCGCTTTCGACCTGAGCACCACCGCCACCGACAAGACCCGTTTGCTGTACCTGCACGGCGGCCTGCACCTGGTGCGCAATCAGGACGGTACGGCGCGCAAACTGATGTCGACCGAAGGCACGTTGCTGGGCAATTTCGCCATCAACAACACGATCAAGACCCTCGACGACGTGCCGCTGTTCGTCAACGAAGGACCCAGCGCGGACAAGCTCAAGACCATTCGCAGCTCGGACTATCTATCGTTCTGCTACGAGCAGTTACTCGGCCACAACGATGGCTTGTGCCTTTTCGGCCATGCACTGGGCGAGCAGGACAGCCATATCGTTCATGCCTTGCGCCAGGCGAAACCGAAGGTTGTGGCGATCTCGATTTACCCGCGCAGCAAGGCGTTCATCCAGCATCAGAAGCGGCATTACGCGAAGGTGTTCGAGGGGACCGGGGTTGAGTTGCGGTTTTTTGATTCGAAGAGCCACGCGCTGGGTAGCTCCAAGTTATCGGTTCCAGTGGAAGTTTAGTGTCGGCTGATCCGACGCTTTCGCGAGCAGGCTCGCTCCCACAATGGAATGCATTCCTCCTGTG
>NZ_JBSVWS010000334.1:0-2147 GCF_054071155.1 Pseudomonas sp. SDO5532_S415
CTGAGCAAGGCGCCTTGCTGGCGGTTTTGTTCGCGACCACCGACAAAGCTGTGGGTGGTCAGGCGCGAACCGTTGAGGTCGATGGCGGTCAGCGCGCCGCCTTGGGCGCGGTGGTATTTCAGGCGGCTGTTGTCCGGCAGGCGCAGGTGCTGCAGCTGACCGCAGGCGTCATAGCCGTAACGCAAGGTGCCCCAGCCCTGATGTTCGGTGATCAGTCGGTCATGGGCGTCGTAGTCGAACGCCAGCGGATGCGCCTGGCCGTCGTCGACACTGACCAGGCGACCCAGGCGGTCGTAGCGGTACGCGACCTGGGCCCCGTCGGGCAGGGTCTTGAGCAGCAGGCGGCCGGCGCTGTCGCGTTGATAGGCCGTGACCAGCTGCGAACCGTCATCGCCGAACTCGGTCTTTTCCAGCAACCGGCCGTTGAGGTCGTAGGCATAGGCGGTGCGCCGGCCATCGAAGCCGGTTTCCTGGCGGATCAAGCCGCCCGGCGTGTAGTCCAGCCGATAATGCTCGCCGGCCTCGTTTTCGATCTCGGTCAGCAACAGTTGTGCGTGGTCGTAGCGGTACTTCAGTTCGCTGCCGTCGGGGTTGATCCGTCGGCTGACCAGGTGCAGGTCGTCGGCGTATTCGTAGCGGGTGACGCGCTCGAGTTCGTCGCGCTCGGCGGTAATCCGGCCGTAGGCGTTGTAGCTGAAGGTGCGGCGGGCGCCGGTCGGCAGAATCGTCTGTTGCAGTCGGCCAACGGCGTCCCACTGGTAACGGGTGACGCCACCGAATTCGTCCTCGAGCGTGATCCGCCGCCCCAGCGCGTCGTAGGCATACTGCCGGCGTCCGCCGTCGGGCAGGGTTTCCTCGAGCAACTGGCCGAGGCGGTTCCAGGCGAACCGATGAAAGCTGTGGTCCGGGTAGCGGATCAGCAGCAGGCACCCTTGCGCGTCGTACTCGTGGTAGGTGCTCTGGCCGTCGGGGTCGATCAGCCAGGTGATATCGCCCTGGGCGTTACGCCGGTAGGTCCATTTGGCCTGGCCGCGATAACGCGCGTGCAGGAAACCGTTGCGGTATTCGTAGGACGTTGGCTCATCGTCCGGCGGCAGCAGCGCGATCAGCCGTCCGGCCTCGTCGTAGCGGTATTCGGTGACCGCGCCGAGGGCGTCCTGTTCGGCGACCAGTCGTCCTTGCTGGTCATAAGCCTTGAGCCGTTCGCCGCCGTCGGCCTCGACCCGGCGCACCAACCGCGCCTGCGCGTCGTGGACGTAGCGTTCCTGGCTGCCATCGGCGTGCTTGAGCAGCACACCGCCGTCGTCGTCCCAGCTATAGCGGGTGTCCATCTGCGCAAAGGACGCCCAGTGGCGGATGCATCTGGCCGCCTTGCCGGCGCGTTCCCACTCCCAGTAGAAACTCGCACCACCGGCCAGTTGCCGCTGCAGGATGACGTGCTGTTCGTCGTAGTCGTAGCGCTCGCTGTCGCCAACGGCATTGGTCGCTTCGATCAGCCGGCCACGGGCGTCGTAGCGGTAGCTGACCAGCGTCTGTTGCGTCACCCAGGCCGCTGGCTGGTCGTCGCCGAGGTCAAAGCGCTGGTAGTCGATGGCGATCAAATGGCGGCGGTCGTAGCGCAACAGCAAGCAGCGCCCGGCGCCGTTGTCGAGGCGCTGGATGCGCTCGGCCAGATCGCGCTGCACGCTCAAGCGGTTGCCGTAGGCGTCGCTGATGGCGCTTAGACCACCATCGCGGAAGTGATAAAAACGCGGCGACTCGCCGGCCAGCGCCAGGATCAGCTCTTCAGGATCGTCCCCCCGGTAGATCGCCGCCCGCGACAGGCTGTTGTGGATCGCCGGGCGCGCCAGGCTCGGCAGCGGGAACGGCGTGCGGCGGTTTTCGGCGTCGATCCACAGCACCGTGTCGCCGTCGAGCTCCAGGCGCTGGCTCAGCGAATGGCTCCAGCCGAAGCCAAGGCCGCTGTCGAGCTCCACGGCGCTGGTGCGATAGAGGCGGGTGAACTCAAAGGGCAAGATGCCGTCGAGAGTGCCGTCGCTGAGGGTCAGCAGTTCCTCGCCGCTGACCAGCGACAGCGGGCAGCCGTGGGTGGCGGTGTGGGCGGCGGTATCGGCGCTGTCGCCGTTGGGGTTTTTCGCTTGTTTCGA
>NZ_JBSVWS010000335.1:0-2053 GCF_054071155.1 Pseudomonas sp. SDO5532_S415
GACTTGGTAACTGACTGACATACCGCCTTCGCGAGCAGGCTCGCTCCCACATTGCTTATGTACCTTTCAAACCAGTGTTTGCTCCAAAGCACCAACGGACTGCCATGAAACTCTCCCCCCTCGCCCTGACGCTGACCCTGCTACCGGCCGGCCCGCTGCTGGCCGATAACTTCGAGCGCGATCAAGCCTTGAAACTGCCCGACGTGCTGATCAGCGCCAACCGCCAGGTCGAAGCTCGCAACGACAGCAGCGCCGCCAATACCGTATTTACTCGCGAAGACATCGATCGCCTGCAGCCAAACAGCGTGACGGATCTGCTGCGCCGCGTACCCGGTGTGCAAATCGCACAAACCGGCGGACGCGGCAGCCTGCCGGGGGTTTACATTCGCGGCACGCAATCGGCGCAAAGCCTGGTGCTGGTGGACGGCCAACGGATCGGCAACTCGACGTCCGGCGACAGCAACCTGCAACACATCAACATCGAACAGGTCGAGCGCGTGGAAGTGCTGCGCGGCTCCCGCTCGGTGATTTATGGCAGCGACGCGATCGGAGGGGTGATCCAGATCTTCACCCGTCGTGGCAGCGAACCCGGTTTGCGCCCACAAATGCATGTGGGCGTTGGCAGCAATCAAACCTGGGAACGTAGCGTTGGCCTATCCGGTGGTGACGAAAAAAACCGCTTCAACCTCGGCGCCAGCCTCGATGAAACCGCCGGGATCAACCGCACCCATGAGTCCTATCCCAGCGATGGCGACCATGACGCGTACCGCAACCAGGCGTTCAGCCTGAGCCTGAGCCATGCCCTCAGCGACGACATCGAAATCGGTGCCAATGTGCTGGATAACCGGGGCAAAAGTGAATTCGACAACCCGTTCGGACGCTTCGACCTGGAGACTTTCGAGTCGGTCCAGCAACAGCCCTACAGCGAATTCGACGTGAGCAGTGTCAGCAGCTACGTCGACGCGAGGGTCAACGATCGCTGGAAAACCCGTATCGAATTCGGCCACAGCGAAAACCGCGAGCAGACCCTCGACAAGCTCAGCGATGAGCGCAGTGTGTTCAACACTTACCGAGACTCGGTGAGCTGGCAGAACGACCTGACACTCAACGAGCGCAACAGTCTGATCCTCGGCGGCGACTGGTACGAAGACCGGATCAACAGCAGCACAGCCTTCGACGAGGACAGCCGCTGGAACCGTGCTGCGTTTATTCAGCATCGCTACCGCACCGACAGCTTCTCCACCGAACTGGGTCTGCGCCGCGACCAGAACCAGCAGTTCGGCGGCCAGAACAGCTGGAGCGGTACCTTTACCCTGCCGTTGAACCCGGCCAACGATGTGCTGCTGACCTACAGCGAAGGTTTCCGCGCGCCGACCTTCAACGACCTGTATTACCCGGACTTCAGCAACCCGGACCTCAAGCCCGAAACCTCGAAAAGCTATGAGTTGCAATGGCGCAGTCAATTGACCGAGAACAGTCGCCTGGAAGCCTCGCTGTACCGAACGGACCTGAAAGACGCGATCATCTTCGGCAGCAACTCACGACCGGAAAACGTTGCGTCGGCGCGGATCAACGGCTTTGAGGCGGCGTTGAAGCAGGAACTGTTCGGCTGGCAGAGCAACCTTGGCGTGGCAATCATCGACCCGCGGGACCGCGATAGCGGACATACCCTGGCCCGTCGTGCGCGACGCACCTTGAGCCTGGACCTGGATCGGCAGTTCGATCGATTGGGCCTCGGCGCCAGTTGGCAGGCGGTCAGCAGCAGCTATGACGACTTGAACAATCAACAGCCATTGGGCGGCTATGCCTTGCTGGGGTTACGCAGTAGCTGGGAACTCAATCGCGAGATCAAGCTGGAGCTGAAGGTGGATAACCTGCTGGACAAGGGTTACAGCCGAGTGTTGTACAGCCATGAAGGCAGCCAGTATGGGTATCGCGAAGAAGGTCGCGCGTGGATGTTTGGGGTGACCTGGACGCCGGAGATCTAAACCGAAATTCGCGGTGATTGGATTGACCTCTTCGCGAGCAGGCTCGCTCCCACAGGGGGCACAGC
>NZ_JBSVWS010000336.1:0-2030 GCF_054071155.1 Pseudomonas sp. SDO5532_S415
TTGAATGCACGCCTCCTGTGGGAGCGAGCCTGCTCGCGAAGAGGCCTGCACAATCACCTCATTTCCTGGCGGCTTGCTCTTCCAGTTGGTCCGACTCAAACAACCGCGCCAGTTCCGCCCGGGCTTCCTGTGCTGTCTGCTTGACCTTTACCGCATCGTCGTAGATCGCATGCTGGGCTTCGAGTACCTGTTCGTCATGGTGCTTGAAACGCTTGATCCGTGCGTCGGCCTGCTCGTGTGTCAGTCCCAGGCCGATCAACGTCTGCCGGCTCATTTCCAGGCTGGAGTAAAAGGTTTCGCGCACCGCGTGGGCACCCAGGTCCACCAGTCGATGCACATGCTGGCGGTTACGTGCGCGGGCAATGATCTTTATATGCGGATAAAGCTTGTGCACCAGTTCGGCGGTCTTGATGTTGGTGTCCGGGTCGTCGGTGGCGATCACGAAGAATTCGGCTTGCCCGACCTTGGCCGCACTGAGGATTTCCGGGCGCATCGGATCGCCGTAGAACACCGGCACACCGCCGAAGCTGCGTGACAGTTCGATGGTTTCCACCGACGTGTCGAGGGCCACGAACTTGATGTTCTGTGCCCGCAGGATACGCGCGACGATCTGTCCCATGCGGCCCATGCCTGCGATCACCACGCGGGGTTCATCGGCGTCGATTTCGCGAAATTGCTCTGGCACCACCACCGGTTGCACCTTTGGGCTGACCAGTCGGGCGCACAACAACATCAATAGGGGGGTCAACGCCATCGACAGGGTGATCGCAAGCACCAGCAAGTCGTACAGGCGCGGATCGAACAAACCATGATCACGGCCGATCTTGAATACGACAAAGGCAAACTCCCCACCGGCGGCCAACACGATCCCGAGGCGAATGGCGCTGATCTTGTTCAAGCCACCGCCGAGTCGGCCAACGATAAACAGCAACGGCAACTTGACGGCGATCAGCAGTACGGTCAGCCCCAGCACCACGATCGGCTCGCGCAGCAGCAGACCCAGGTTGGCCCCCATGCCGACACTCATGAAAAACAACCCGAGCAGCAGGCCCTTGAAGGGTTCGATCTGTGCTTCGAGTTCGTGCCGATATTCGGAGTCCGCCAGCAGCAGGCCGGCAAGGAATGCTCCGAGGGCCATCGAAATACCAGCCAGATCCATCAGCCAGGCGGTGCCCATCACCACCAGCAATGCGGTCGCGGTGGACACTTCCGGCAAGCCGGTCTTGGCGACCACGCGGAACACCGGCCGCAGCAGGTAGCGTCCACCGACCACCACAATGGCGATGCTGATCAGCACGCGCAGGCCCTGGTTCACATCGTCGACCGCGCTGAGGTTTTGACTGCTGCCTGCCAGCAGCGGCACCATGGCGATCAGCGGAATCGCGGCGATGTCCTGGAACAGCAGAATTGCAAAGGCCAGGCGCCCGTGGGGACTGGTCAGTTCCTTGCGTTCGGCCAGGCTTTGCAGGCCGAACGCGGTGGACGACAGGGCCAGCCCCAGGCCTAGCACGATCGCGCTGTTCAAGGGTTGGCCGAATATAAACAGCGCGGTCACGCCAATCACCGAGCCGGTCAACAGCACTTGCGCCAGGCCGACGCCGAACACCGATTTGCGCATCACCCACAAACGTCTCGGTGACAGTTCCAGGCCGATGATGAACAGCAGCAACACCACACCCAGTTCGGAAATGTGCGCGACGCTTTCCGTATTGCCAATCAGGCCCAGCCCCGAGGGGCCGATAATCACCCCGGCAAACAGATAACCCAGCACCGCCCCCAATTGCAGGCGTTTGGCCAGGGGCACGGTGAGAACTGCCGCGAGCAGAAACACAACAGCGGCTTGCAACAGATTGCCTTCATGGGGCATGAGAAAACTCCATCAACTCGGTACGGCGGGGGCGACAAGGATAAAGGCTGGGGTTGCCGCAGATCTACCGTGGATTGTCTGTCAGCTTGATGGCGGATGTGCCGACGCCTTCGCGAGCAGGCTCGCTCCCACAGGGATGGTGTGTTTTTCACAAGCCCCCTGT
>NZ_JBSVWS010000337.1:0-2003 GCF_054071155.1 Pseudomonas sp. SDO5532_S415
CATCAAAGTCGTCTGTCATACCGCCTTCGCGAGCAGGCTCGCTCCCACAGTCGCTTCAGGGTCCCTTTTTCTTGTCCGCAGCAAGCTGTTTTCATGACAGTTTTGTTTCAATCGCTTCTTTAGCTATGCGATGCTGGCGCCCAGACCGTTAGCCAACTACAGCTTAAGTACAGAACGTAGAACATCGCGCGGCACCGTCAACTTGCTCCTTTGGGGCGCTACCACCACAGGGGGCCCTGCATGCTCACCCTGCTCAATTTGCTTTCTGCCGTGGCCTTGCTGATCTGGGGCACGCACATCGTCCGCACCGGCATCCTGCGGGTCTACGGGTCCAACCTGCGCCATGTGATCGGCCAGAACATGTCCAAACGCTGGCTGGCGTTCATCTCCGGGATCGTGGTGACCGCCATGGTCCAGAGCAGCAACGCCACGGCGATGCTCGTCACGTCATTTGTCGGCCAGGGTTTGATGGGGCTTACGCCTGCGCTGGCGACCATGCTTGGGGCCGATGTCGGTACGGCGCTGATGGCGCGGGTGCTGACCTTCGATTTGTCATGGCTGTCGCCGCTGCTGATTTTTGTCGGGGTAATCTTCTTTCTCTCGCGTAAACAGACGCGAATAGGCCAGATGGGCCGCGTCAGTATTGGCCTGGGATTGATCATTCTGGCGCTGCAACTGATCGTTGAAGCCGCCGCGCCGATCACCCACGCCCAAGGGGTGAAGGTTATTTTTGCCTCGCTGACCGGCGATATCCTGCTCGACGCCCTGGTCGGCGCGTTGTTCGCGATGATTTCCTACTCCAGCCTGGCGGCGGTATTGCTGACCGCAACCCTGGCCGGTGCCAACGTGATCAGTCTGCCGGTGGCCCTCGGCCTGGTGATCGGCGCCAACATCGGCAGTGGCATCCTCGCGTTCCTCAGCACCAGCATGCAGAACGCAGCGGGTCGTCAGGTGGCGTTGGGCAGCCTGTTGTACAAGCTGATCGGCCTGTTGCTGATCATTCCGGTGCTCGACCCGCTGGTGCATTGGATCGACAGCCTGGATTTCAGTCCTCAGGAAATGGTCATCGGCTTTCACCTGCTCTACAACACGGCGCGCTGCCTGGTCCTGCTGCCCAGCGTCGGGCCGATGGCCAGGTTTTGCGCGTGGGTGCTGCCGGAGCGCCCGCAACTCAATGGCACCGCCAAACCCCGACACCTCGATCCGACCGCGTTGGTCACGCCCAGTCTCGCTTTGGCCAACGCCGCCCGGGAAACCCTGCGCATGGGTGACCTGATCGATAACATGCTCGAAGCCATGCAGGACGTGCTGCACGGCAAGCAAACTGCCGTCACTCAGGAAATGCGACGCCTGACGGATGATGTGGAATCCCTCTACAGCGCCATCAAGCTGTACTTGGCGCAAATGCCCCGCGAGGACCTCAGTGACCAGGACAGCCGGCGGTGGGCGGAAATCATCGAGCTGGCGATCAACCTGAAACTGGCCAGTGACCTGATCGAGCGCATGCTGCGCAAGGTCCAGCAACAGAAAACCGCGCAGCGACGGTCGTTTTCCGAGGTTGGCCTGGAGGAGTTGGCGGGGTTGCACAGTCAGCTGATTTCCAACCTGCGTCTGGGCTTGTCGGTGTTTCTCAGCGCCGATAAGGAAAGTGCCCGCCAATTGCTGCGGGAGAAACGTCGCTTTCGTGCACAGGAACGCCGCCTGGCACACGCTCATGTCAGCCGATTGCAACGTAAGATCGTGCAAAGTATCGAGACCAGCTCCCTGCACCTGGAGTTGATCGCCGATATGAAGCGTCTGAACTCGCTGTTTTGCAGCAGTGCCTATGTGGTGTTGGAAACCTCCGAAACCGGCGCACTGGCGGCCGACGATCTGGCGGACATCACGCATTCGCCTTGAACGTCTGCCAGAGTGGTCAGTCAGTAACATTGATTCGGCTGGAAGGTCATTCGCGAGCAGGCTCGCTCCCACAGTTGATTTGTGTACGCCACAAACTCAATGAC
>NZ_JBSVWS010000338.1:0-1985 GCF_054071155.1 Pseudomonas sp. SDO5532_S415
TTCGAAGCCGACCGTGAATCCAGCGTTCGACACAGACCCCCTGTGGGAGCGAGCCTGCTCGCGAAGAGGCCGGAACTACCTACCCGCAATCCAGGCACTCGATCAAATCCCCGTGTGGCGAGGGAGCTTGCTCCCGTTGGGGCGCGCAGCGGACCCAAAACCTGTGACCGCGATCATTCAGACGGACCGCATCTAACGGTTTTACGGCTGCTGCGCAGCCGAGCGGGAGCAAGCTCCCTCGCCACAGGTATTGGGTGATTCAGGAGATTGAGCCGAGACCGAACCTATCAGTACCGCTAGTACCCTCCCCATGCAATCCTACCGATACTGAGCGCCAGCACTTCGAACCTTCGGAGCACTCACGCATGCCATCGCTGCCCGTCACCCTGCTCTGCCAATATCACTACGATGCCCTGGACCGCCTGATCGCAAATGCGTCGGCAAACGCGCCAGAGCTGCAGTGTTTCTACTGCGAAAGCCAACTGACCACCGAGATACAGGGCGTGATGCGCTACTCCATCGTCCAGCATGGCGACCATCTGCTGGCTCAACAGCAGGACGACGGTAATACACGCGACACTACGCTGCTGGCCACCGATCAGCAGCGTTCGGTGTTGCAGACGGTTAAGGCCAATCAACCACGACACTCAATCGCCTATTCACCCTACGGCCACCACCCTGCTGCCAGTGGATTACTCAGCCTGCTCGGTTTCAATGGCGAGCGAGCGGATCCGGTGACCGGGGGCTATTTGCTGGGCTGATGCGGTTTAATAGCCCCGACACCTTTAGCCCATTTGGGATAGGTGGGCTCAATACGTATGCATATTGCATGGGAAACCCCATCAACCAAATCGACCCTACGGGACACTTCTCTTTAAAACTTGTAAGCCTAATTGAAAGCTACAAGCCGGTTAAAATCCCGAGAGCAAAATTAACAAACATAAAGCCACCGCCACATAGGCTTAGCACCTCGGAAAGCACTTTTATTGGTTATCACGGATCATCAAACAAGCATATATGAAGTTTAGAGAATGGCGTTAATAATCAATCGCCAGCCCACGATTACTTCTATGCAACAACCGACTTTAATGAAGCGCAAATCTACGCCAATCATAGAACTTAGCAACAGCAAAAAATTGAATATCACTATTTAGCCGAGAAACATAGTTTCTAGCTCAAGTAAAAGGGGACCCAACATGTATGTTTAATCAGCACCTCCAAACACCTAAAGAACCTACACATCCTTGCGCACCAGCCTACGACTACGCCAGAATCCGCCGGCTTGTGCGCCTGAGTGCCGGGTTCTATCGTTTCCCGGTCGCTGAAAAACAGCGATCGGGTTTGGTAGCCCGGTAGACTTAGTGCGTAGCACACCTGAATCAGGCCTTTGCGGCCTGTGTCTTTATGGTGGCCATGCGCAGGGCGCCTTCGGGCGCGCCGGTTCTCCAAGTCACCGGTCTACCAACCCGCGTATGGCCACCACCACTTCGTTTGGTAGCGAAGGTGTTGGCTCCTCTTTTCTGACTTGGAGTTTCAGTATGTTCAAAGTAACGCCGAATCCACCGGAAGACGAAAGCGCCCCCAAGACAATTCAGTCGATACGCAAAAGCTCCACGAAGTGGCAGACCTCACCCTCGATGAATACGTCAAACTGTCCACCCGTATAAACGCCATTGAGCGAAAAACCAGCACGATGTTCGTCATCCGAGTCAGGCACAAGTCATCTGGGGAGCCTGCTCGCGAAGGCGGTGTGTCAGTCGACATTTCTGTTGGCTGGGATGGCCCCTTCGCGAGCAGGCTCGCTCCCACAATATGATCGAGGCCAACCGTGAATCCAGCGTTCGACACACATCCCCTGTGGGAGCGAGCCTGCTCGCGAAGGCGGTGTGTCAGTCGACATCTCTGTTGGCTGGGATGGCCTCTTCGCGAACAGGCTCGCTCCCACAATATGATCGAGGCCAACCGTGAATCCAGCGTTCGACACA
>NZ_JBSVWS010000339.1:0-1983 GCF_054071155.1 Pseudomonas sp. SDO5532_S415
ATTTCAGATTGACCTGTGAGGGCCGGCAGCAAGACTGCCAACCCTGGACACAGATGCCATTGAATTAGCACTGAACCATTGTGGGAGCGAGCCTGCTCGCGAAGGCGTAGTGTCAGGCGAAATCGATGCTGAATGACACACTGCTTTCGCGAGCAGGCTCGCTCCCACAGGGGGGGGTGGAGTGTTCAGGGATTGGGTATTTCAGATTGACCTGTGAGGGCCGGCAGCAAGACTGCCAACCCTGGACACAGATCCGGTGGGCCTGATGTATTCATCCGGCCCGGAGGGTCTCAGGCGTCGGGCGCCTGGTCTTTCGGTGCTTCAACATCATCTTCTGTCGCGACGTCACCGTCAGGGTTCAGTGTCGCGTCTTCAGCCATCGCTTTCTTGCGCTGAAGCTTTTCCTCTTTCTTCTGCTCCTTGGCCAAGTCACGCTGACGTTTGGCGAAGGAATAATTGGGTTTAGCCATGGGCGATCCTCTGGGGTCGAAGGTGAGGTTGAGCGGCGCGTATTCTGCCCTGTATCGGTGCCGAGTCGTTAGTCGGGTTTTTGCTCGACCCACTTGGGCGGTACGGTCGGTTGCCAGCTATCGAGGGCATCGAGCAGCGTCTGTGGCGATTCGCTCACCTGCAGCATGTCACGGTGCGCCCCGCGAACGAAGCCTTCGCCGACGATGTGATCGAGAAAACCGGTGAGTTTGCTGTAGAAACCGTTCACTTCCAGCAACCCCAGCGGTTTGCCGTGGTAGCCCAATTGGCCCCAGGTCCAGACTTCGAACAATTCTTCCAGTGTGCCCAGGCCGCCGGGCAGGGCGATAAAGGCGTCGCTGAGTTCAGCCATCCGCGCCTTGCGCGCATGCATGCCGTCGACCACTTCCAGGCGGGTCAGGCCGCTGTGGCCGATTTCCTTGTCCTTGAGGCTTTGCGGGATGATGCCGATCACTTCGCCACCGGCCGCCAGCGCGGCGTCGGCCACGATGCCCATCAGGCCCACGGCACCGCCGCCATAGACCAGGGTCAGCTTGCGTTCGGCCAATGCCTGGCCGAGCGCCACAGCGGCTTCACGATAAGCCGGGTTGGTGCCGGTGCTGGCACCACAAAATACACATACGGATGCTAAAGACATGCCTTACTCCATGGTCGAACAGTGCCACAGAGTAAAGGCAGGCGCGCAGCGCACCAAGGGCTAAACTTCCCGCTTGGGCGTTTCGTAAGTACCGCTGGCGCCACAGGCGTAGGCGGCGAGCAAGCTGCACAACAGGCTATTGAGGGACATGTCGGACGCTCCGGTCAGTGATGATGGCTTGATCATAAGCCCGGGCCAGACGCCTGGCTGGTAGATTGTCTCGATCGGTGCCATAGCCCAAAAGTTGTATACAATTTTTGATTCAGGTCATATGAACTTGCGAAGTTTTCAGGCAGTCTTCTGTTCATTCGCATTTTCCAATAACCCTGCCTTGGAGATTCACCATGTTTGCCAAACTTGTTGCGGTATCCCTGTTGACGCTGGCCAGCAGCCAATTGATGGCTGCGGAGTGCAAAGTCACCGTTGACTCCACAGACCAAATGTCCTTCAACACCAAGGCCATTGAAATCGACAAGAGCTGCAAGACATTCACCGTGGAACTGACCCACTCCGGCAGCTTGCCGAAAAACGTCATGGGTCATAACTGGGTGCTGAGCAAAGAAGCTGACATGCAGCCGATCGCCACCGACGGCCTGAGCGCCGGTATCGACAAGAGCTATCTGAAAGAAGGCGATGCCCGCGTTATCGCTCATACCAAGATCATCGGCGCCAAGGAAACCGATTCGGTGACCTTCGACGTGTCCAAGCTCGATGCCAATGAGAAATATGGTTTCTTCTGCTCGTTCCCGGGCCACATTTCGATGATGAAGGGGACTGTGACCCTGAAGTAAGTCGACACACCGCGTTATCGTTCTTCGCGAGCAGGCTCGCTCCCACAGGTTTAGCACCGTCAATGT
>NZ_JBSVWS010000340.1:0-1976 GCF_054071155.1 Pseudomonas sp. SDO5532_S415
CGCTGATCCTTGTGGGAGCGAGCCTGCTCGCGAAGGCGTCCTCATAGACACAATGGATTCAACGATAACGCGCAGCCGCCGTGGAGTTGCCGAACAACCCGGACAGCACCTGGCGTTGTGCCTCGTATTGATCCCACTGCGTACCATCATGCAGGCCCGGAATGGTCACCACCTCGCCACTGGCCAAGCCCACCAGCGCGGCGTCGACCATATCGTCGGCAGACATCACGATTTCCTGCGGCAGGTTTTCCACCGGATTACCGGCCTCGCTCCAGAAATCAGTGGCGGTGGCGCCCGGCAGCACGGCCTGGATGCGCACGCCTTTATCGGCCAGTTCGTGGTGCATCGACTGGCTCAAGGCCAGAACGAATGCCTTGGTCCCGCCGTACACGCCGTTGAGGATTTCCGGGGCGATGGCGACAATCGAGGCAATGTTGATCACAGTCCCGCTGCCACGGGCGACGAAACCCGGTGCCACGGCGTAGGCCAGGCGCGTCAGCGCGGTGATGTTGAGGGTGATCATGTCTTCCATGTCATCGACAGGGCTGCCCAGCAGCGGCATGACCGCGCCAACCCCGGCGTTGTTGACCAGCAGGGTGATACTGGCATCGCTGCGCAGGATCTGTTCGACCCGCAGCAAATCAGTTTTGTCTTTCAAGTCGGCGACAACCACTTCCACGTTGCGTCCGGTTTCGTCGCTCAAGCGGTTGGCCAGGGCATTGAGTTTCGCCTGGCTGCGCGCCACCAGAATCAGGTCGTAGCCCTGGCGGGCGAGTCGATCGGCATACACCGCGCCGATGCCTGACGAGGCGCCAGTGATCAGTGCAGTACCTTGGGTTGAGAGAGCCATGTTCAATGTCCTTCACGGTGAGGCGAAATATTCGCCGGGTGTGAACTGTTATAAATAAGCTCGTGCGTGTCGCAAATGACGTTTAAAGTACGCTTTTCGGACATGACCGTTTGAGGGCATCGCGATGATCAGCGTGGCGTTTGTGGTTTTCGAGGGCTTCCAGTCCATGGCGCTGGCGGCCATGCCGGTGTTCGAATACGCCAATTTCAGCGCCGGCGAAGCTCTGTATGACGTGCGCGTGCTGTCCGAGGAGGGTCGCACCCTGCGCGCCTCCGGCGGGTTGACGGTCGGCACCGAAGCATTCGATGAGCGGCTGATCGATACGGTGATCGTGGTCGGCGGCGATGCGATCCTCGAACAGGCGCCCGAAGCGGTACTCGATTACCTGCGCGCCAGCGCCCAGACCGCACGGCGCACGGCATCGATCTGTTCCGGCGCCTTCGTCATGGCCCAGGCCGGTTTGCTCGACGGTCGGCGCGCCACCACGCACTGGGCCTATGCGCGGCAACTGCAGGAACGTTTTCCGTCGATCAAGGTGGAAGCCGATCGTATCTACGTGATCGACGGTTCGATCTGGACGTCCGCCGGGATGACCGCCGGCATCGACCTGGCGCTGGCCATGGTGGAAAAAGACCACGGCGCCGAACTGACCCGCTCGGTGGCGCAGAAACTGGTGATGTACCACCGCCGTGCCGGTGGCCAGTCGCAACACTCGGCGCTGCTAGAACTGGCGCCGAAATCCGACCGCATCCAGACTGTGCTCGGCTATGCCCGGGAACACCTGGCCCAGACACTGTCGGTGGAGCAACTGGCGGACGTGGCGCGCCTCAGCCCGCGCCAGTTCAGCCGTGCCTTCCGCGCCGAAACCGGGCAATCGCCGGCCAAGGCCATCGAAAACCTGCGTCTGGAGTCTGCGCGACAGATGCTGGAACGCGGGCGCCTGACCCTCGACCAGATCGCCCTGGAAACCGGCTTCAGCGACCGCCGCCGCATGCGCGAAGCCTTCCTGCGGGCATTCGGGCAACCGCCGCAGGTGATTCGGCGTAATGCCCGCTCGATCCCGGGGATTGACTGAAACATGCATAACCACTGTGGGAGCGAGCCTGCTCGCGAAGGCGGCGTGACT
>NZ_JBSVWS010000341.1:0-1894 GCF_054071155.1 Pseudomonas sp. SDO5532_S415
CAGAGATGTTGACTGACCCTCCGCATTCGCGAGCAGGCTCGCTCCCACAGGGGATCTCCAGATCACTGGAGATCGGGGTTTTATTTGCGAGCGACGATGACCGCCCGCATCGGTGCCGGCAGCCCTTCGATGGTCTTGCTGTGATCTTCCGGATCGAGGAAATCACTCAACGACTGATACTTCATCCACTCCGTCCCGCGCTGTTCCTCGACCGTGGTCACGCTCACATCCACGCATTTCACATCGGTGAACCCGGCACGGCGCAGCCACAATTCCAGTGCCGGCACCGAGGGCAGGAACCACACGTTTCGCATCTGTGCATAACGATCTTCCGGCACCAGCACCTGATGTTTGTCGCCTTCGACCACCAGGGTTTCGAGCACCAGTTCGCCGCCCTTGACCAGGCAATCCTTCAGCGCCAGCAAGTGCTCGATCGGCGAGCGACGGTGGTAGAACACACCCATTGAGAACACCGTGTCGAAACCTTCCAGATTCGGCGGCAGGTCTTCAAAAGGAAATGGCAGGTGCCAGGCATTGGGTTCGGACAAGTAACGCTGTACCGCCTGGAACTGGCAGAAGAACAGCCAGTTCGGATCGACGCCGATCACGCTGTCCGCACCGGCGCCGAGCATGCGCCACATGTAGTAGCCGTTGCCGCAGCCGACATCGAGAATGCGCTTGCCTTGCAGATCCAGGTGCGGCGCGACCCGCGACCATTTCCAATCCGAGCGCCATTCGGTGTCGACGTGCACGCCGAACAGATCGAACGGCCCCTTGCGCCATGGCGAGAGGCCCATCAGCGCCGTGCGCATCTGCGCGCGGGTTTCATCGTCGCAATCGGTGTCCAGCTTCAGGCCGTTGAGCAAATCGACTTCGCTCGGCTGGATCTTCGGCAAGGCATCCAGTGCGCTTTGCCAGCGCTCCAGGTCGCCGTGACCCTTTTCCATTTTTTTGTCGAGTTGCGCTTGCAGGGTGTTGGCCCAATCGGCCAAAGGTGTTCCCGCCAGACGGCGGGCGAGGGGGGACAGATCAATCATGGCAAGGCAATCAACGAGGCAAAGTTAAGACACTGGAACCACGGCACGACTTTCGAAAACCCGGCGGCCAGCAGGCGTTCGCGGTGTTCTTCGAGGCTGTCGGGCTTCATGACGTTTTCGATGGCGCTGCGCTTCTGGGCGATTTCCAGTTCGCTGTAGCCGTTGGCGCGTTTGAAGGCGATGTGCAGGTCGGTCAGCAGGGCGTGTTCCTGTTCGTCTTCAAAACGCAGCTTTTCCGAGAGGATCAACGCGCCGCCGGGCAACAACGATTGACGGATGCGCGAAAGCAATCCGGTGCGCTGATCCGGGGCGATGAATTGCAAGGTGAAGTTCAGCGCCACCACCGAGGCCGGCTGGAATTGCAGGGCGAGGATGTCACCTTCGATCACCTCGACCGGCAGTAACTCCTGGAACATCGAATCCTGGCCGTTGAGGTACTCGCGGCAGCGCTCAACCATCGCCGCGGAGTTATCCACCGCGATCACCCGGCAACCGTCGGTGCGCACATGCCGACGCAAGGCCTGGGTCACGGCACCCAGGGACGAGCCGAGGTCGTACAGCACGCTGTTGGGCTGGGCGAACTGCGCGGCGAGCACGCCGAGGTTTTCCACGATGGTCGGATAACCTGGCACCGAGCGCTTGATCATGTCCGGGAACACCCGCACCACGTCCTCGTTAAAAGCGAAGTCAGGCACCTGGGCCAAAGGCTGGGCGAAAAGGCGATCGGATTCTTTGCTCACGGCGGTTCCAGCGGTGTCGATGAAAAGGCCGGCATTTTAGCCAAGTTGGCGGGGGGATGCGCGGGTTGTCTGATAAACCGCTTTCGCGAGCAGGCTCGCTCCCACATGGACTGCGCT
>NZ_JBSVWS010000342.1:0-1873 GCF_054071155.1 Pseudomonas sp. SDO5532_S415
TGGACCTGTGAATAACTCAGGTCTTATGTGGGAGCGAGCCTGCTCGCGAATAGCCGTAATACGGTGTAACGGTATTACGCGGTCTGGCTGACTTCACGCACCGGCTTGCCCTTCACCGGCGCATCGCCGGCCACATAATAGGCGGCCTTGCTGCGCGGCAATGGCTGGCGGCCACGGATCTTGTCGGCGATTTTCTCGGCCATCATGATCGTCGGCGCATTCAGGTTGCCGGTGGTGATGATCGGCATGATCGAGGCATCGACCACGCGCAGGCCTTGCATGCCATGCACGCGACCTTCGCCATCGACCACGGCCATCTCGTCGGTGCCCATCTTGCACGAGCAGGACGGGTGGAACGCGGTTTCGGCGTGCTCACGGATGAACGTGTCCAGCTGCTCATCGGTTTGTACTTCGATGCCCGGGCTGATTTCGCGGCCGCGGAAGGCGTCCAGTGCAGGTTGCTGCATGATTTCACGGGTCAGGCGGATGCCGTCGCGGAATTCCTGCCAGTCCTGCTCGGTGGCCATGTAGTTGAACAGGATGCTCGGGTGCTGGCGCGGGTCCTTGGACTTGACCTGGATGCGACCACGGCTCGGCGAACGCATGGAGCCCATGTGCGCCTGGAAACCGTGCTCTTTCACACCATTGCTGCCGTTGTAGTTAATCGCTACCGGCAGGAAGTGGTACTGGATGTTCGGCCATTCGAATTCCGGACGGGTACGAATGAAACCGCCGGCTTCGAACTGGTTGCTGGCGCCGATGCCGGTGCCGTTGAACAGCCACTCGGCACCGATGGCCGGCTGGTTGTGCAGGAGCAGCGACGGGTACAGCGAGACCGGTTGGGTGCAAGCGTATTGCAGGTACAACTCAAGGTGGTCCTGCAGGTTTTCACCGACGCCCGGCAAGTCGTGGACCACTGGAATGTCGAGCTTGTTCAGCAGCTCGGCAGGGCCGACGCCGGAGCGTTGCAGGATCTGCGGCGAAGCGATGGCGCCGGAGCACAGCAGGACTTCCTTGCGTGCCTTGACTTCAACGCGTTCTTCAGTCGCGCCGACCAGGTAACGCACGCCGACCGCACGCTTGCCTTCGAACAGGATCTTGTCGGTCAGGGCGTGGGTGACGATGGTCAGGGTCGAACGCTTCTTGGCCACGTCCAGGTACCCGCGAGCGGTGGAAGCGCGACGGCCTTTGGGCGTCACGGTGCGGTCCATCGGACCGAAACCTTCCTGCTGGTAACCGTTGAGGTCTTCGGTGCGCGGGTAACCGGCCTGCACGCCGGCTTCGACCATGGCGTGGAACAACGGGTTGTTGCCGGCTTTTGGCGTGGTCACGCTGACCGGACCTTCACCACCGTGGTAGTCGTTCGGGCCTATGTCACGGGTTTCCGCCTTGCGGAAATACGGCAGGCAATCGAGGTAGGTCCAGTCTTCCAGCCCAGGCAGTTTCGCCCAGCCGTCGTAGTCCATGGCGTTGCCGCGGATGTAGCACATGCCGTTGATCAGCGAGGAACCACCCAGGCCCTTGCCGCGACCGCACTCCATCCGGCGACCGTCCATGTGTGGCTCCGGATCGGTTTCGTAGGCCCAGTTGTAGCGACGGCCTTGCAGCGGGAACGCCAGCGCGGCAGGCATCTGCGTGCGGAAGTCCATGCGGTAGTCCGGGCCGCCCGCTTCGAGCAGCAGGACGGTGACGCCTTCGTCTTCAGTCAGACGGGTCGCCAGGGTGTTACCGGCCGAGCCGGCACCGATGATGATGTAATCGAATTCTTGGGACATTGAATGCACCCTCTTTGAAGTTGGTTCAGGTCAGGCCATGGCGAGTGCTGCGCACTCGATTCGCGAGCAGGCTCGCTCCCACAGTGGAACGCGTACTT
>NZ_JBSVWS010000344.1:0-1827 GCF_054071155.1 Pseudomonas sp. SDO5532_S415
GGGCCGGAGACCCCCCCCCCTGTGGGAGCGAGCCTGCTCGCGAAAGCGATCTAAAGAACGACCGTACGATTGGCGTTCAAAAACACTCGTCTCTCAATGTGATAACCCACCGCCCGGGCCAGGGTCAGGCCTTCGATATCCCGCCCCTTGGCGATCAAATCTTCCGGGTAATGGCTGTGATCCACCACCTCGACCCCTTGGGCGATGATCGGTCCTTCATCCAGATCGTTGTTGATGTAGTGCGCCGTGGCGCCGACCAGTTTCACGCCCTTGTTATAGGCCTGGTGATAGGGCTTGGCGCCCTTGAAGCCCGGCAGCAGGGAGTGGTGGATGTTGATCGCCTTGCCGTCGAGTTTGCGGCACAGCTCCGGCGACAGCACCTGCATGTAGCGCGCAAGGATCACCAGCTCGGCGCCAGACTCTTCGATCACCTGCAACACCTGACGCTCCTGCGACGGCTTGTCGTTTGGGTCCAGCGGGAAGTGGTAGTACGGAATCTGGTGCCAGTCGGCCAGCGGCTTGAGGTCGGGGTGGTTGGAGACCACGGCGGCCACGTCCATGGACAACTGGCCGATGCGCTGGCGGTAGAGCAAGTCGTTGAGGCAGTGATCGGCCTTGGACACCATGATCACCACTTTCGGGCGGTGATGGGGCGGAGTCAGCTCGAAGATCATGCCAAAGGCTTCGCCACGCTCGGCAAGGCCGGCGCGGAATGACTGTTCGTCGAAACCGTCGGGCTGGCGGAATTCCACACGAATGAAGAAACGCCCCGAGAGGCGGTCATCGAAGGAATGGTGTTCGGTGACGTAGCAGCCCTGCTCGAACAGAAAGCGGGTCACCGCGTCCACCGTGCCGAGCACGCTGGGGCAGTCGGCGGTCAGAATCCATGTGTCTGGGGCGCGGCTCATAGTGCGGTGACTCCTGTAACAAATTCTGTGGTCACTGAGAACTTTGTGGCGAGGGAGCTCGCTCCCGCCGGGTTGCAAAGCAACCCCAAAATCAGCATCCGCATTCCTGCAGGAGGAATGCGGATTCAGGTTTTACGACTGCTTCGCAGTCGAGCGGGAGCAAGCTCCCTCGCCACAAAAGCAGTCATGAACCGAGTTACGCCTGAACGCTAAGGCCGTACTCGGCCGACGCATCCTGCAACCACAACCACCAGTAGTCCGAGAAGCTGCGACGGATCAGCAGTTCCCAAGTGTCTTCGGCGGTGTGGCGGATCATCAGTTGCGACTTGGCGAACACCGTGCCGACCGCCTTGCCCACCGGGAAGTTGTTGGGGTGCACGTCATAGCTGGTGGACTTCATCAGCACCTGGCGCACGTTCGGGCCGCTCAGTTCGAGGATCTGCTGGCCACCGCTGACGTTGACAATCTGAATGTGCAGATCGCCCAGCGCTTCACGCAGTTTTTTCTCGGCAGCGAATTCTTCGCCGGTCGGGACGATCAGCAGCCACTCATCCGGGCCCATCCATTGCAGGCTGGTTTCGCCTTTGACGATGACGGTCAATGCGCCGGGCAATTCGATACCCAGGGCCTTGTGCACGCCCGCGGCGAACGCGGCATCGTGACCATCACCACGGATGGTCAGATGGCCGAGGAGTTTTTTCTCGCGCACGGTCACGCCGGCGTTCTTGCGACCCTTGCCCACCAGGCTGGCGAGGTCGGCGTGATGCAGCGACGACTCGGCCTTGGCCCCGGAGGTTGGGCGTTGTTGGTAAACATTGGCTGCGGTCATAAAGCACCTGTTCTGAATTCTGTTGGCCTTGTGGTGACTGCTCTGCCGTCTTCGCGAGCAGGCTCGCTCCCACAAGGGTTACGCAATCTC
>NZ_JBSVWS010000345.1:0-1761 GCF_054071155.1 Pseudomonas sp. SDO5532_S415
GGTCCTTGTGGGAGCGAGCCTGCTCGCGAATGACCGCGCAGCGGTCACCCTCTTTTCTGCTCAGGATCAAGGCTTTGAACCGAACGCGTTGGCGCCAGCCTTTGATCGTGGCACGATGTCGAGGTTAACGACCGAGACCCCCTGACCATGCCGCAATCCCAAGCCAAGAATCTGTCCCTGATCGCCGCAATCGACCTGGGCTCCAACAGCTTTCACATGGTCGTGGCCAAGGCCCAGAACGGCGAAATCCGTATTCTCGAGCGTCTCGGGGAAAAGGTTCAGCTGGCCGCCGGCATCAACGAAGAGCGTCAGCTCAGCGAAGAATCCATGCAGCGCGGGCTTGATTGCCTGAAGCGCTTCGCCCAACTGATCAACGGTATGCCCCTGGGCGCCGTGCGGATCGTCGGCACCAACGCCCTGCGTGAAGCCCGCAACCGCGCCGAATTCATCCGCCGCGCCGAAGAAATCCTCGGGCACCCGGTGGAAGTCATCTCCGGCCGTGAAGAAGCGCGCCTGATCTACCTCGGTGTGTCCCACACCCTCGCCGACACCCCGGGCAAGCGCCTGGTGGCAGACATTGGCGGCGGCAGTACCGAGTTCATCATCGGCCAGCGCTTTGAACCCCTGCTGCGCGAAAGCCTGCAAATGGGCTGCGTGAGCTTCACCCAACGTTATTTCAAGGACGGCAAGATCACCCCGGCCCGCTATGCCCAGGCATACACGGCGGCCCGCCTGGAGATCATGAGCATCGAACACGCCCTGCACCGCCTGACCTGGGATGAAGCCATTGGCTCCTCGGGCACCATTCGCGCCATCGGCCTGGCGCTGAAGGCCGGCGGTCATGGTGCCGGCGAAGTGAATGCCGAAGGGCTGGCCTGGCTCAAGCGCAAGCTGATCAAACTTGGCGATGTCGAAAAAATCGACTTCGAAGGCATCAAGCCTGACCGCCGGGCGATTTTCCCGGCGGGCCTGGCGATTCTCGAAGCCATCTTCGACTCCCTCGAACTGCAGCGCATGGACCACTGCGAAGGTGCATTGCGCGAAGGCGTGCTCTACGACCTGCTGGGCCGCCATCACCATGAAGACGTGCGCGAACGCACCCTCAGCTCGCTGATGGAGCGTTACCACGTCGACCTGGAACAAGCCGCCCGCGTGGAACGCAAAGCCCTGCATGCCTTCGATCAGGTGGCCAGCGATTGGGATCTGGAAGATGAAGACGGCGTCTGGCGCGAACGACTGGGCTGGGCGGCCAAGGTCCATGAAGTGGGCCTGGACATCGCTCACTATCAGTACCACAAACACGGCGCCTACCTGATCGAGCACTCGGACCTCGCCGGCTTCTCCCGTGAAGACCAACTGATGCTCGCGCTGCTGGTGCGCGGCCACCGCCGCAACATTCCCAAGGACAAGTTCGCCGAATTCGACGAAGACGGCATCAAGCTGATTCGCCTGTGCGTGTTGCTGCGCTTCGCGATCCTGTTCCACCACATCCGCGGCACCCAGCAAATGCCTCAGGTGGAACTGAATGCCCATGGCAACAGCCTGGAAGTGGTGTTCCCGGAAAACTGGCTGGACGAGAACCAACTGACCCAGGCCGACTTCGCCAATGAAGCGGAATGGCTGACCCGCGTCGATATCGTGCTGAACGTGCGCTGAAACTGAAAAAGGCCTTCTGCGGAAGGCCTTTTTTGTGCGTGCAATTCATGTGGGAGCGAGCCTGCTCGCGAAGGCGGTCTGTCAGTCAACATCCATTTTGAATGT
>NZ_JBSVWS010000346.1:0-1756 GCF_054071155.1 Pseudomonas sp. SDO5532_S415
TTGCCGGCACCGGACGGCGACGCCGTTGTGCGTGCGCAATATGAACCGCCCCAGGACGAAATCGAATCTGCCTTGGCGCGGATCTGGTCGCAGTTGCTGAACGTGAAGCAGGTCAGCCGTTACGACAACTTCTTCGAGCTGGGCGGTCATTCCCTGTTGGCCGTCAGCCTGATCGAGCGCATGCGCCAGGCCAATCTGTTTATCGACATTCGCCGGCTGTTCGGCGCGCCAACCCTGGCCGAACTGGCACGGCATATCGAAACCCGCAGCCCCGAGTTACCGATCCCGCGCAATCTGATCCCGGCGGATGCCGAACGCATCGTCCCGCAGATGTTGCCATTGGTGACCGTCGATCAAGCGACGCTCGACGACATCGTCGCTCAGGTGCCCGGCGGTGCAGCCAACGTGCAGGATATATATCCGTTGGCACCCTTGCAGGAAGGCATCCTTTTCCATCACCTGATCGAGCAGGAGCGTGACCCCTACGTGCTCAGCGGCGCGCTGGGATTCAAGACACGATCGGCTGTGCAAGGCTTCATCGAGGCCTTGCAGCAGGTCATTGATCGTCACGAAATACTGCGCACCGGTTTTGCCTGGAACGACCTGGAACAGGCGCTGCAAGTGGTTCACCGCAGAGCGGAACTGGTGGTAAAAACGCTCGACGTGGGGACGCCGGACCAAAAGCCGCCCCAGTGGATCGACATCACCCGGCCGCCGTTGCTGAACTGTTCGGTCGGTCACGATCAGGCCAATAACCGCTGGCTGTTGCATATCGTGTTCCACCATTTAGTGCTGGATCACACCAGTCTTGATCTGGTGCTTGAGGAAGCACTTGCAATCGTACAAGGTCGCGCCGATTGCTTGCCCGCACCTGCGTCGTTTCGAAATTTCATCGCCCAGACCTGCTTGACCGAAAGCCGGGCGACGCATGAGGTTTTCTTTCGGGAAATGCTGGGCGATATCGACGAGTCGACCGCACCTTTCGATGTGCGGGACATCAACGGCGACGGTCATGATGCGCTGGAGGCCCAGCGCATGTTACCGGACGCATTGTCACGCCGCTTGCGCAGCCAGGCACGGCGTCACGGTGTAAGCGCGGCCAGCGTGATGCACCTGGCGTGGGCGCTGGTGCTGGCGAAGATCACGGGGCGCGAACGTGTGGTGTTCGGCACCGTGCTGTTCGGGCGTCTGCAAGGTGGCGAGGCTGCCGACAGGGTGCTTGGCCTGTTTATCAACACCTTGCCGATACGCGTCGATATCGGTCGTCTGGACACCGCCGGCAGCCTGCGCCAGACCCACGATCGGTTGGTGGAGTTGCTGGCCCACGAACACGCGCCGCTCTCGCTGGCCCAGCGTTGCAGTGCAGTGGCCGCCCCGGCGCCGCTGTTCACCACGCTGTTCAACTACCGCTACAGCGCGGATGCGCCTCAGGCAAAAAAGAGTCAGCGTCTGGGGGATGATATCGAGCACCTGGGGGGCCGTGAGCGCACCAACTACCCGTTGACCATGGCGGTGGACGACCTCGGCGAGGCCTTCAGCTTGACCGTTCAGGCTGTATCGGGCATCGATGGCGAGCGCGTCTGCGGTTACATGTTGTCCGCGCTGGAGCACATCGATGAGGCACTGGAGTTCGCCCCGGCGACACCCGTCCATGCCTTGCAGGTGTTGCCGCCGCAGGAGCGGACCCGACTGCTTGAGGATTTCAATCCGCCGCGCTTTGACCACCTGCAACCGCAGACCCTCCAACAACTGTTCG
>NZ_JBSVWS010000347.1:0-1705 GCF_054071155.1 Pseudomonas sp. SDO5532_S415
TTTTGGCGTTTGGCAGGCTTTTCGTCGGGAGGCGGGAAGTAGTGGGAGAAGGCGCGGTCGGCGGCTTCCTTGAGTTTCTCGGCTTCGAGGGGATCGGTGTCGGATTCCGGGGGGTTGGGAGTAACTTTGAACATAGTGAATCACCGTATAGGGTTGGAGCTGGCCCATTCGGTTTCCAAGACGAAGGGGTGGCAGCTGTACGCAGGCTGGAAACCCGGGAGACGGCAACCCGGTCGACCCGAAGGTCTCCCGCGCACAGCCGCCATAACGGAGTGCACACAGTTCAAGGTGCGCAAGCATACGTTATGAAGGGCGCTTTTGCGTCTCTACTCCTCGGGGTTTCCAGTCCCGGTCGCTGAATTTGCAGCGACATCCACAACAATAAAGATCACCGCAAAACCCCACCAGTCAGCGGGCTCCGGCATTGTTGTAGGTCGCGACGTCAGATTGCGTAGCCTCACACCGTCCCTACGGACAATCTTTTAAACAAAAACCTCAACTTGAAGAGTCCCAAAAAGGGACCTATCGTTCCCTTTTTGGGACTGATAGGTCGTTGCCGTGAATAAACTATCGCTGAGTGAAGCCTTGTTCACCGCCACCCAGCAAAAGGTGCTGGGCCTTTTGTTTGGTAAACCCGACCAAAGCTTCTACGCCAACGAGATTGCCCGCTGGGCGCAAGTAGGCAAAGGCAGCCTCATGCGCGAATTGGATCGCCTGCAACGGGCGGGAATCCTGATCATGACTCGCCTGGGTAATCAGACCCACTACCAAGCCAATCCCGACTGCCCGATCTATGCCGAACTGCTGGGCATCACCCGCAAAACCTTCGGCATCGCCGAGCCTCTGCGCGACGCGCTGCAACCCTTAGCCGAACAACTCACATGGGCCTTTGTTTACGGGTCCATTGCCAAGGATCAGGCAAACGCATCCAGTGACATTGACCTCATGCTGATCGGTGAAGGCCTGCACTACTGTGAAGTGATGGAGCGGCTCATGCCTCTGGAAGAGCACTTGGGCCGCCCCCTCAACCTGACGCTCTACGCCCCTGAAGACTGGGCCGCAAAACTGGCGGCCGCAAACAACTTCGTCATGCGGGTAGCGCAGCAGGACAAGATCAACCTGATGGGTGAAAACCCTTTGGAGTCCAAGGATGGGCAGCAGCGAAAATCTGGAGAATCTTTTACGTAGTGGTGGATTGAAGGCCGAAGATGAAGCGTTGTTGGCTCAGTTGCTGGAAAGCTCTGCGCAGCTTCTGGTTCGGGTACAGGAGCAAATGGGCGAGCTGTGATATTCCATGGCTCAAATTCTGGGAGCCTTTTTCTGGCCCCTTCGCGAGCAGGCTCGCTCCCACAGGGGAATGCATTTCAAATGTGGGAGCGAGCCTGCTCGCGAAGGCGGCCTTAAATTCACCGCAGACCTGTCTGCTAAACCTTAGCCTCGGCCATCACCTCATACTGATCCAGCGCCCGCTCCACCAACAAATGCACCCCATCGGCCATCCTGCTGAGCGCCAACGCTACCGAGCGCCGCGAGCCTTCCACATCGTCCGCCAGATCGGCCGCAATGGCACTGATGGACAGCAGATCTTCGGAGGCGTTGGCCAGCAGAGCTTCGGTGCCGATATCGGGAGAAACGGTGTAGAGCTGGAATTTTTGGCGTTTGGCAGGCTTTTCGTCGGGAGGCGGGAAGTAGTGGGAGAAGGCGC
>NZ_JBSVWS010000348.1:0-1645 GCF_054071155.1 Pseudomonas sp. SDO5532_S415
GACTGCGCAGCAGTCCCTTTTTTGGGGCCGCTTCGCAGCCCAACGGGAGCAAGCTCCCTCGCCACAGGACTGTGCTGATCAGGGGGTTACAACAACGGGATCGCGTAGTTGACGATGAAGCGGCTCTGATCAACATCACGACCGGCATCGGTGTTCGACTGGCCATTGCGCAACGAGAAGCCGACGTTCTTGAACGTGCCCGACTGAATCACGTAGTCCAGGGTCATGTCGCGCTCCCACTCGGATTGGTCCCCGGCGTCCTGCGTCTTGATGCCGGTACCCTTCAGATACACGATCGACGCTTTCAACCCCGGTACGCCCAGCGCCGCGAAGTCGTAGGTGTACTGGCCGAAACGGGTCTGTTCGCCCGCGCGGGTGAAGCTCTGGATCATGCGGTCGGTGGGCAGGTAGACGCTGCCGCCACCGGCGCCTTTGTCCGGCAGACTGCCCTGGTTGGGCTGGACGAAGTTGCTGCCATCGCCTACCTGTTGATACCCCAGCGCCACCGCGTGGCCGCCATTGGCATAAGTGATCATCGCAGCCCAGGTGTTGTTGTCGATTTCACCGTCGTTGTTTTCGGTGTAACCCGACACCCGATAGCCTTGCGCCCGGCCCGCGGCCGAACTGTTGGCCCCGCTCGAGGTGGTGCGGAAGTAGCGCAGGTCGGTGGTGATCGAGCTGGCGCTGTCGATCGGCAGCAGGTGAGTCAGGCCGAAGAAGTTCTGGTTGTAGAAATCCTCCAGCTGCGCGAAGTAGTACTGGGCCTTGAGGGTCTTGGTGACCTCGTAGTCGCCACCGGCGAAGTAGAACTTGTTGCTGTCCCGGGTAGCACCGGCGACCGACAGCCCGGTGCGATCGGTCGAGGCACGCCCCACCGCCTGTTCCAGCAAGCCGCTGGTCAGGGTCAGGCCATCGATGTCTTTGGAGGTGATCTGGGTGCCGGTGAACGATTGCGGCAACACACGGGCATCATTGGAGATCAGGATCGGCAGTTTTGGCAGCAGTGTGCCGTAGCGCAACTCGGTTTTGCCGAGGCGCATTTTCGCGGTCGGGCCGAAACTGCTCCAGGTGTCGGCAGCGTCGTCGCCATCAGACGGGATCATCCCGCTGCCGACGTGGCGCCCCTTGCCGCTGTCGAGCGTCCCCCCCAGCAACGCCTGGGCATCGAGGCCGAAACCGACCGTGCCCTGGGTGAAACCGGACTCGTAGCGCAGCACAAAACCCTGGGCGGTTTCTTCGGTTTTCGAAGGGGCTGCCGTGCCGTCGCGGTTGTCGCTGTTGAAATACAAGGTGCGCATCGACAGGGTGGCTTTGCTGTCTTCGAGAAAGCCATGGGTGTTGTTGTCGGCAGCCTGGGCGCACAGGGAGCCTGTGGCCAGCAGGATGGCGGTGGGGATTGCTCGGTTGAACATACGGGGCTCCTGTTTCTTATCGTTATTTGGGTGTTTCGTTGCTAATTCGGGCGCGCAAGATCCCGCGCCCGATGGGTGAACATGGGTGTTATGGTTTTTTTTGTTTTCTAGCGGCTGGAAAAGCCAAAGCGAGGCGGCCTGACAGCCGACCTGATTACAGGTTTGCCCGCGATCCCCTGTGGGAGCGAGCCTGCTCGCGAAGACGGAGTTTCAGTCGAAGACTACTTGACTGT
>NZ_JBSVWS010000349.1:0-1575 GCF_054071155.1 Pseudomonas sp. SDO5532_S415
AGGCTTGCTCCCACAGTTGATCGCGTACCCCTGTGGGAGCGAGCCTGCTCGCGAAGGCGGCGGTCCAAACAACATCAAATCATCAGAACGACCGCACAATCCGCCCCAACGTCTCCATCGCCTTTTCCGCGTCTTCCGTCCACGGGCTGCCGTAATTCAACCGAATACAATTCCTGAACCGTTGGGCCGGCGAAAAAATCGGCCCCGGCGCGATGCTGATCCCTTGCGCCAGTGCCATCTGGAACAACTTCAACGAATCCATCTGCGCCGGCAGTTCCAGCCACAGGAAGTAGCCGCCGGCCGGTTGGCTGACGCGGGTATCGGCCGGGAAATAGCGGGCAATGGCCGACAGCATGGCGCTTTGCTGTTCTTCCAGGGCGTAACGCAGTTTGCGCAGGTGCCGGTCATAGCCGCCGTGTTGCAGGTAATCGGCAATGGCGGCCTGGGCCGGCATCGAGGCGCACAGCGAGGTCATGAGCTTCAGGCGTTCGATTTTCTGCGCATAACGCCCGGCGGCCACCCAGCCGACGCGGTAGCCCGGGGCCAGGCTCTTGGCGAACGAACCGCAATGCATCACCAGCCCTTCGGTATCGAACGCCTTGGCCGGCTTCGGTGCCTGCTGGCCGTAGTACAGCTCGGCGTAGACATCGTCCTCGATCAACGGGACCTGATGCTGACGCAGCAGCTCGACAAGCTCCTGTTTCTTCGCTTCGGGCATGGTCGCGCCCATGGGGTTCTGGAAACTGGTCATGCACCAGCAGGCCTTGATCGGGTGCCGTTCCAGGGTTTGCGCCAGGACGCCGAGGTCGATGCCGTCGCGCGGGTGCACCGGGATTTCCACGGCTTTGAGCTTCAGCCGCTCCAGGATCTGCAGGCAGGCATAGAAGGCCGGGGCCTCGATGGCCACCAGGTCGCCAGGTTGGGTCACGGCTTGCAGACACAGGTTCAGCGCTTCCAGGGCGCCGTTGGTGATCAGCAGTTCTTCCATCGGCAGCATCAGCCCGCCGACCATGTAGCGCAGGGCGATTTGCCGGCGCAGTTGCGGGTTGCCCGGTGACATGTCGGTGACCACCATGCGCGGGTCCATCTCGCGGCTGGCGCTGGCCAGCGAGCGTGACAGCCGTTGCAGCGGAAACAGCGTCGGGCTGGGGAATGCCGAGCCGAAGGGCACGGTGTTCGGGTCCTTGATCGAGTCGAGGACCGAGAACACCAGTTCGCTGACGTCGACTTCGGTGGATTCGTTGACCTGGCTGCTGATGACCGGCTCGGAAAACGGCCGTGGCGCATGGGCGTTGACGAAGTAGCCGGAGCGCGGCCGGGCGCGGATCAGGCCACGACGTTCGAGCAGGTAATAGGCCTGGAACACCGTGGACGGGCTGACGCCGTAGGTCTGGCTGGCGTAGCGCACCGACGGCACGCGCTGGCCGGGGCCGAGGACGCCGGAGCGGATCAGTTCAGCGATGTCGTCGGCGAATTTTTCGTAGCGTTTCATCGAGTGCCCGATATGTGTCTATCAGAAATTACGTGGTGCCCTCATTCGCGAGCAGGCTCGCTCCCACAGGGATATACGGTCAA
>NZ_JBSVWS010000350.1:0-1523 GCF_054071155.1 Pseudomonas sp. SDO5532_S415
GTGTCAGGCGACGCATCTGCTGGATGTTCAACCGCCTTCGCGAGCAGGCTCGCTCCCACAGGGTTGCGGGTGTGGTAGAAGGCAAATTGCTGTTGCGCTGTTGGTATGACAACAGTTCAGGCTGAATCTGAATCCTTCTCCCCAGCAAATCCAGGCGCCTTCTCCCCGGCATGGACCGTGCAATCCCATGTGGCATCCACTGTCCAATCCAGGAGCCGCCCCATGACCGACCACCCAATCATCAACCCGCTGTCCGTCGGCACTGACTATGAGTCATTGGCCGCCAGGTTCCGGCCGATTTTCCAGCGTATTGCCGAGGGCGCCGTCGACCGTGAACAGTCGCGCACACTGCCCTATGAACCGATCCGCTGGCTCAAGGAAGCCGGATTCGGCGCCGTGCGGGTACCGCGTGAATATGGCGGTGGCGGCGCTTCGCTGCCGCAGTTGTTTGAACTGTTGATCGAACTGGCCGAGGCCGACTCGAACATTCCACAGGCACTGCGCGGCCACTTTGCCTTTGCCGAGGATCGCCTCAACGCCCCGTCCGGGCCGGTGCGGGATCTGTGGTTCAAACGCTTTGTCGCCGGTGACATCGTCGGTTGCGCCTGGACCGAAATCGGCAACGTGGCCATCGGTGACGTCGCCACTCAAGTCTCACCCGACGGCGATCGGTGGCGGCTCAACGGCGAGAAGTTCTACAGCACCGGCAGCCTGTTTTCCGACTGGATCGATGTCTATGCCCAGCGCAGCGACACCGGTGGGGACGTGATTGCCGCGGTCCGCACGCGCCAGCCCGGCATCGTGCAGAGCGATGACTGGGACGGCTTCGGCCAGCGCACCACCGGCAGCGGCACGTCGCGGTTTGTCGATGCCGAAGTGGAAGCCGAAAATGTCATCGACTTTGCCACCCGCTTCAAATACCAGACCGCGTTCTATCAGTTGGTCTTGCTGGCGACCCTGGCGGGCATCGGCCGTGCGGCGTTGCGAGATGTTGCCCGGCACGTGCGTGAGCGCCAACGCATCTACAGCCATGGCAATGCCCGACGCGTCAGCGAAGACGCGCAAATCCAGCAAGTGGTCGGGGAAATTGCCGCATCGGTGTATGCCGCCGAGGCCGTTGCCTTGAGGGCTGCACACCCGGCGCAGCAAGCGTATCTGGCGCGCTTTTCGGGCGATGAGGCGCTGGAGCGTGCGGCCAATGTGGCGGCGGAAATCGAATCGGCGAAGGCACAGGTGGTGGTCACCGAGCTGATCCAGCGCGCCACCACCCAGTTGTTCAACGCGCTCGGGGCATCGGACATACGCCAGGGCAAGGCGCTCGACCGGCATTGGCGCAATGCGCGAACCGTGTCGTCGCACAATCCGGTGATCTACAAGGCGCGGATTGTCGGGGATTGGGAGATCAGCGGGACCGAGCCGCCGTTTGTGTGGCAGATCGGCAATGGGCCACAGGCCAAGTGATGTAGCGTCTGGAAGTCAGTCTTCGCGAGCAGGCTCGCTCCCACAAGGGGAACGCATTTCAA
>NZ_JBSVWS010000351.1:0-1493 GCF_054071155.1 Pseudomonas sp. SDO5532_S415
ACTCGCCGCATTCGCGAGCAGGCTCGCTCCCACAGGGGGTTTATGTATGGCATGAATACTGAGCGGCTCATCTGCCGGTGAATTTGGCCGGAATACGCGCTGTACAGCCTTCGCCGGCTGGTTAAGATCCCTTCATTCATTTTCGCCCCTGAGGTTTCCATGCGCTTTTCCGATCTGCTCGACGCTGTCCGCCGCCAACCGCTGGAGCTGACCATCCCGGCCGGATGGGCGCAGGGGCGCGCCAGTTTCGGTGGCCTGGTGGCCGCCTTGCAGTACGAAGCCATGCGCGCAAAGGTGCCGGCGGATCGTCCGGTGCGCTCGCTGGCGATCACTTTCGTTGGCCCGGTGGAACCCGAAGTGCCGGTCAGTTTTGAAGTCGATGTGTTGCGCGAGGGCAAGGCCGTCAGCCAGGTGCTGGGCCGGGCAATGCAGAAGGGGCAGGTAGTGACCATGATCCAGGGCAGCTTCGGCGCCTCGCGGGCTTCGGAAGTGGCCGTGACCGCGCAACCGGCGCCGGAAATGAAGCATTGGGATGACTGCCAGGAACTGCCGTTCATTGAAGGCGTGATTCCGGAGTTCATGCGTCATCTGGCGATGCGCTGGAGTGTCGGCGGGCTGCCGTTCACCGGCAATACCTCGCGCCAGATGGGCGGCTGGGTGCGGTTGCGTGGTGATGTGAAGGAAGAGGCGATCAGCGAAGCCCACATTCTGGCGCTGGTGGACGCCTGGCCACCGGCCGTGATGCCGCACCTGAAGAAACCGGCCATGGGCAGCACGCTGACCTGGACCATCGAATTCGTCCAGCCTCTGCTGGAACTGAGCACACTGGACTGGTGCAAATACCTCGTCGAAACCGAACACGCCACCGACGGCTACGGCCATGCCGCGGCGAATCTGTGGGATGTGGAAGGCCGTTTGATCGCCATGAGCCGGCAGACGGTGACCGTCTTTGCCTGATCAATGACGGCGGTGGCGCTCACGCCAGGCGCGCCACCAGCCTCCGCTGAGGAAAAACCGCGGAAAGGTCAGGAACTGCTCGACCATCAGGCGCGACACCGCATCCTTGCGATCACTGAACGGTTCGGACGCTTGCACTTCCAGGGTGTGACCGTGACGCTGCAACCCCAGCGCGGCGATCACGCCTATGACGCCGATGGCGACGTTCGCCAGGTTCAGGCCGAACACCCCGGAAACAATCAGCAGAAACGCGACGATAAACAGCGGCACGGCGATCAGGTGCAGCACCAGATTGGTCGGGTGCTGGTGATTGTTCGGGTAGGCACGCCATTGCCAGGCGGGAAGGTTGGGGTGACGTTTACCCATGATGCTGATCCTCGAATCCATGTGAACTACATGATTGAAGGATAGGCCCGGCCAATGCGGGCGGCGAATCAAGGATGGCTATCGAAGTGATAGGGGCCATGGGCAATATTGATATTGACCTGGCGGGCCCCTTCGCGAGCAGGCTCGCTCCCACATAGGAATGCGTACCC
>NZ_JBSVWS010000352.1:0-1486 GCF_054071155.1 Pseudomonas sp. SDO5532_S415
GGTTCACGATAATCCTGTGGGAGCTGGCTTGCCCGCGATGGGGGCGCTGACGAATCAGGCCTGACGCTGGTGCTTGTCGATCTGCTCGTGACGCTCTTGAGCTTCGATGCAGTACTTGGTGGTCGGGCTGATCAGCAGGCGCTTGAGGCCAATCGGCTCGCCGCTGTCGTCGCACCAGCCGAAGCTGTCTTCTTTGATACGTTCCAGGGCTTGTTCCAACTGAGGCAGCATGCGCTGGTCGCGATCGATAGCGTTTACCAACCAGGTACGCTCTTCTTCCACGGAAGCCGCGTCAGCCGGATCGGCCGGGGTGTCCAGGCTTTCGATGGCGATGCGGTTCTGTTCGATGCGCTCATGGGTTTCGACTTTCATGTTCTGCAACAGCTCGGAGAAAAAAGCATGTTGCTCGGCATTCATGTAGTCATCCGCCGGCATGGCCAGCAACTTGTCCTTTGTCATTGATATCTCTATAAAAAAACGTGCATTAAGGCGAATAAGGGAGCGTTCCGGCGGACCTGGGCAGGCCATCGGAAAGGCGCCGTTTGTTCCAAGCGCCACCCGGCACTCAATTTACGAGGGGCGGCAGTCTAAGGCCGACTTGAGGCCTCAGCAACTGAAAAGACAGCGAATTTGTCCGACAAGGCCTCGAAAATGCGCTATGGCAGGCATCCAGGCGGATATCGGAGTGCGTTTATAGCAAGAAATTCAATCCAGCGGAGGTATATAGAAGACAAACGGCTGAGCAGCAGGCCCCCTTTTGCAGGTCGCGCAGGCTCGGCTAAGGTTGTACCTCCCGAAATGGCAAACCCAAGGAGCGGTTAAATGAAGCTGATCGGCATGCTGGATTCGCCCTATGTGCGACGCGTCGCCATTTCTGCCAAACGCCTGGGCATTGCCCTGGAGCACGAATCGGTGTCGGTGTTCAGGACGTTCGAACAGTTCCGGCAAATCAACCCGGTGGTCAAGGCCCCCACCCTGGTGCTGGATGACGGTCAAGTGTTGATGGATTCCACGCTGATCATCGATTACCTGGAAGCACTGGCTGGCCCGGAACGCACTTTGATGCCTGCGGGTATCGAGCAACGCCTACGCTCGTTGCGCCTGATTGGTCTGGCGTTGGCGGCCAGCGAAAAGTCGGTGCAGCTTTATTACGAGCGCAACTTGCGGCCGGCGGAAATTCAGTATGCGCCATGGGTTGAGCGGGTCGAGGGGCAATTGGCGGCAGCGTATGACGCGCTTGAGCGGGAACTGGAAAAACAGCCGTTGAACACCGATGGCTTGATTGATCAGGCGGGCATCACCCTGGCGGTGGCGTGGAGCTTTACCCACTATGTGGTGCCGGACCAGGTGTCGACCGAACGGTTTCCGAGAATCGCTGCGTTCACCGGGTATGCCGAGGGGCTTGAGGTGTTTGTCAGTACGCCGATTGACTGAGCATAGTGCTCCGCCTGAACTGGCCTCTTCGCGAGCAGGCTCGCTCCCACAG
>NZ_JBSVWS010000353.1:0-1444 GCF_054071155.1 Pseudomonas sp. SDO5532_S415
CACAGTGAAATGCATTCCAATGTGGGAGCGAGCCTGCTCGCGAAGAGGGCGTTATGTCCGAAGAGGATTCAAGACGCTGAAGTCAGCGCTGAACAACCTGCAACGCTTTGGGTTCTTTCGGCAGAACCCTTTTGGCAACCACGTAGTTCTTTTCCCAATACGGTTTCTTCAAGGTGTCGATGGTCACCGACTTGCCACGACGAGGTGCGTGGATGAAGCGGTCGTTGCCCAAGTAGATGGCAACGTGATTGACTCGACGGCTCTTGATGTTGAAGAAAATCAGGTCGCCCGGCTTGAGGTCCTTGCGATCGACTTTCTCGCCATGACCGCTGGCCATGGCATTGGATGTGCGTGGCAGGTCAAACGAGGCGTCATTGAACGCGTATTTCACCAGGCCGCTGCAATCGAAGCCTTTGCTCGGGCTGCTGCCGCCCCAACGGTAAGGCGTACCGAGGACGTTGACAGCGCGGCTCAGGACGTTGCTGCTTTCCTTGGTCCCCATTGGCGGAACCAGGCTGCTCTTGCTGATTAGCTGAGGAGCGTTCTTGAGCGATTTCTTGCTTTTGCTCGAAGGAGCCGAAGCATGGGATTTTGGGGTGTAACCATTAACGTTCGGAAGACGTTGCTCACGATTGGTGGCGTGGGCGGCCAGTGGCAATAATAGGCAAATGGTTAGCCATGTCTTGAAAAATGGACGCATTAGGCAAGGCTCGTATGGGTTAGCGCGCAACTTTATAACAGCTTTTTTTGGCATTCCGAGGCCGTTTGTCGATTCCATCGGGGTCTAACGGAACCAAATAAGCGGTAAATTGACGCAATTGTCCGACAGAAGTCAGGTGCCATAAGGGTTTGGCGGAAGGGACAGTAGCAGTTGCCATACGTCGGCTGCTCGTAAAAAAGTCACAAAGATTTAAAGAATATTTATCTATCGTGTGAATCGAGGTCCTTCATGAACACCTATCAACCGCCCATCCCGCACCAAGACACACACAGCAAAGTGATCGGTTACTTGCTGTGGATTTTCGGTTTTACCGGTGCTCACCGCTTCTATTACGGCAAGCCGGTGACCGGGACGATCTGGTTCTTCACCTTCGGATTGCTGGGGATTGGCTGGTTGATCGACTTGTTCCTGATCCCGGCCATGGACCGCGAAGCGGACCTGCGGTTCACCGCCGGGCCGATCGAATACAACGTTGCGTGGATTCTGCTGACGTTTCTCGGGGTATTCGGCATACACCGGATGTATCAGGGGAAATGGATCAGCGGATTGGTGTACCTGCTGACCGGCGGGCTGTTCTTCCTGGGAGTGTTGTATGACTTCTGGACGCTGAATGATCAGGTGTCGCTGCGTAACGCTCAGCGTCGCTGAGCCCTTTAGTAAGTCTTCGCGAGCAGGCTCGCTCCCACAGTGGGTGTGTTGACTGCTAGTCCAGCGTCAATACAT
>NZ_JBSVWS010000354.1:0-1421 GCF_054071155.1 Pseudomonas sp. SDO5532_S415
GGTTCGGGTTCTCCACATCCACTGTGGGAGCGAGCCTGCTCGCGAAGAGGCCCAGTCAGAGTGTCGCCAACGCCCGCAACCGGCCGGCATCCACAATCTCGATCTCGCCATACCCCAGATTCAAAATCCCCTGCCCCTGCAAATCCTTGAGGATTTGATTGGTGGTCTGGCGCGACAGCGACAACATTGAAGCCAGCTGCTCCTGCGGTAATTGCAGGACACGGCGTGGTTCGTCGATCTGGCCGTAGCCTTCAGCGATCATCAGCAAGCGGTGCGCCAGCCGTGCCTGGGCGGGCATCAGGCTCAGCTGTTCTAGATTGATGAAGGTCAGGCGCAGTTTCTGGCTCATCAGCAACGCCAATTGACGCCAGTGCGCCGGTTGTTCGTCCAGCAAGGCGAGCAGTGCGGTTTGCGGGATGTGCAACAGCGTGCACTGACCTACGCCAAACGCATCATGGGTACGTGGCTGACCATCGAACAGGCAGATTTCACCAAACCAATGCGGCGGCTCCACCAGGCTCAGAAGCGCTTCTTTACCCTGTTCGCTCACGGCGCCGATACGCACCGCGCCTTCAAGCACCGCGTACAGGCCACACGGTGGATCACCGCGCTGGAACAAGCGCTGACCCGCCGCCAAATGCCGCACCCGCGCAGCAGTCAGCAGACTATCCTGTAAGGAAACAGGCAAATGGCTGAACCATTGACCACGCATCAGGCGCGGGCGCCAGACCTGCATATCCATGAAAACTCCTAGAGATTGTCGCCTGGCTGACAGAGCAAAAAACGGCCCCGAGGCAAGATCAGTCACCCTACAGGAGGAATAACAATGAAAAAAAGCCTCGTTGACCATCTCAGTCAATACGCCGCCTACCACCGTGACCCGCGCAACATCGCCACGCACTTTGTTGGCATCCCGCTAATCGTGGTCGCAGTGGCTGTGTTGCTATCCCGTCCACAATGGGCCGGGGGCTGGCTTTCGCCAGCGGTGCTGGTGTCGCTGGCGTCGGCGTGGTTCTACCTGCGTCTGGAGCTGCGCCTCGGGGTGCTGATGACAGTGTTGCTGGGGCTATGTGTGTGGGCCGGTCAGGTGCTGGCGCAGCAAAGCACGCTGGTCTGGCTGGCGAGCGGTGTCGGGATGTTTGTGGTGGGGTGGGCGATCCAGTTTGTCGGGCATCACTACGAAGGGCGCAAGCCGGCGTTTGTCGATGATGTGACCGGGCTGATCGTTGGGCCGTTGTTTGTGGTGGCTGAGTTGGCGTTTTTGCTGGGGATGCGCCATGAACTCAAAGAGCAGATCGAGGCGCGGGCGGGGGGTGTGCGTTTGCGTCAGAAAAACGCTGCTGCGTAAATCGCTTTCGCGAGCAGGCTCGCTCCCACAAGGGTTTTCGGTCGGTCACATGATATGTGTACAACACCGGTCC
>NZ_JBSVWS010000355.1:0-1421 GCF_054071155.1 Pseudomonas sp. SDO5532_S415
CCTACCCTCAATACACCGCCGACCCTGTGGGAGCGAGCCTGCTCGCGAAGCGGTCCTTATGAACAACGATGATTTAGAGACAAGTAGTTAGCCTGCTTCCTTTTATCCCGCCGCCAAGCCATCATGCAGTTCTCCCACCGCCGCCCGCGAACGAGCCCTCATGTCTGCGCAGCAACAGCCACCGCAAAGCTCCATGGCGATCACCCTGCAGATCGTCTCTATCGTTTTCTATACCTTTATTGCCTTCCTTTGCATCGGCCTGCCGATTGCGGTGTTGCCGGGGTATGTTCACGAGCAGCTCGGGTTCAGCGCAGTCATCGCGGGATTGACCATCGGTTCGCAGTACCTCGCCACCCTGCTCAGCCGGCCCATGGCCGGGCGCATGTCCGACAGCATCGGCACCAAGCGCGCGATCGTTTACGGCTTGTCCGGCATTGTGTTGAGCGGCGTGCTGACGCTGCTGTCGACGATGTTGCAAAGCTTGCCGTTGCTCAGCCTGCTGATCCTGATCGCCGGCCGCCTGTTGCTCGGCATCGCCCAAGGCTTGATCGGGGTCGGCACCATCAGTTGGTGCATGGGCCAGGTGGGTGCCGAACACACGGCGCGCTCGATTTCATGGAACGGCATCGCGTCCTATGGCGCAATTGCCATCGGCGCGCCGCTGGGTGTGGTGATGGTCGATCAACTGGGGTTCACCAGCCTGGGGATCGCCCTGTCGGTGCTGGCCGCGCTGGGGCTGCTGTTGATCCGCAACAAACCTTCGGTGCCGGTGGTACGGGGTGAACGCCTGCCCTTCCGGGCCGTGTTCGGGCGCATTGCGCCCTTCGGTGCGAGCCTGAGCCTGGCCTCCATCGGTTACGGCACCCTGACCACCTTCATCACCCTGTATTACGTCAATCGCGGCTGGACCGGCGCGGCTTACTGCCTGACGGTATTCGGCGTGTGCTTCATTCTGGCGCGGTTGTTGTTCATCTCCAGCATCAGCCGCTTCGGTGGATTTACCTCGGCCATTGCCTGCATGACCATCGAAACCGTCGGTCTGGCGCTGCTGTGGTTCGCGCCGTCGACGGGCTACGCCTTGATCGGCGCCGGGCTGACCGGATTCGGCCTGTCGCTGGTGTATCCGGCCCTGGGCGTCGAGGCGATCAAGCAAGTGCCCAACTCCAGCCGTGGCGCGGGGTTGAGTGCCTATGCGGTGTTTTTCGATCTGGCGCTGGCCATTGCCGGGCCATTGATGGGCGCGGTGGCGCTGAACCTGGGGTATTCGTGGATTTTCTTTATCGCGGCGTTGCTGTCGGTGAGTGCGTTGGCGTTGACATTGCTGCTCAAGCGCCGGGCGATGGATTAAGGCCCACCGCAATCCCTGTGGGAGCGAGCCTGCTCGCGAAGGGGCCAGTGCATCCGCCAGATTTCCTGCGCCT
>NZ_JBSVWS010000356.1:0-1375 GCF_054071155.1 Pseudomonas sp. SDO5532_S415
CCTGGGGCGGTTCATATTGCGCACGCACAACGGCGTCGCCGTCCGGTGCCGGCAAGGCGGCACGATCGAGCTTGCCATTAGCCGTCAGCGGTAAACCGGGCAAATGTACGAACGCCGAAGGCACCATATGCACCGGCAAGCTCGATGCCGCCTGCGTGCGCAGACTTTCGTTGAGCCCCTGATTGCCGGTGTAGTAAGCCACCAGCCGCTTGCTGCCCGGCACATCCTCTCGGGCAATCACCACCACTTCACCGACACCGTCGACAGCAGAAAGCGTGCTTTCTATTTCCCCCAATTCGATACGGAAACCGCGGATCTTCACCTGATCGTCATTGCGGCCCAGATACTCGATTTCGCCATTGCTCAGCCAGCGCCCGAGGTCGCCGGTCTTGTACATCCGGCACGGGACAGCGCTGAACGGGTCGTCGAGAAAACGCTCGGCTGTCAGCTCCGGGCGGTTGAGATATCCGCGCGCCACGCCCGCACCGCTAACGTACAACTCGCCGACCACGCCAACCGGTACTGGCTCACACCGGGCGTCGAGCAGGTACAGACGCAAGTCAGCAATCGGGCCACCAATGGGGCTGGCACCCATGCGCCGGGTGTCGGTTTCGGCCAACGCCCGGTAGGTCACATGCACCGTGGTCTCGGTAATGCCGTACATATTGACCAATTGTGTGGCGTCATTCTGTGGCCGGGCGTACCAGGGTTTCAGGCTGGCGACGTCCAGCGCTTCGCCACCAAAAATCACTTGGCGCAGGCAATGGGTGCGCGGGTTTTCGCCCTGGGCCGCGATCAATTGGCGGAAGGCGCTGGGGGTCTGGTTGAGCACGGTGACTCGCTCTTCACACAACAACGCGTAGCACGCTTGCGGCGAACGGCGGGTCAACGGCGGGACCACCAGCAGGCGGCCGCCGTGCAAGAGCGCGCCCCAGATCTCCCAGACGGAGAAGTCAAAGGCAAACGAATGAAACAGCGCCCAGACATCGTCGCTGTTGAAGCCGAACCGGCTTGCCGTGGCATCGAACAGCCGGGTCACGTTGCGGTGCTCGACCATTACACCTTTTGGCTGGCCGGTCGAACCCGAGGTGTAGATCACATACGCCAACCGCCCTGCGCCGTGGTCCGCCACGCAAGGGTTGAACTGCGGGCCGCTCTCGACTTGATTGATGTCCAGTAGCGTGGTTGCCACACGACCGAGCACCTCGCGGGTGGCCGTCGTCACCAGTACCACCGTCGGCTGACTGTCACCCAGCACGAAGGCCAGCCGCGTGGCGGGGTAACCCGGATCGAGCGGCACATAACCGCCACCGGATTTGAGGATGCCGAGCAGGCCAACGATCATTTCAAGACCCGGCTCCACGCAGATCGCCAC
>NZ_JBSVWS010000357.1:0-1372 GCF_054071155.1 Pseudomonas sp. SDO5532_S415
CACAGTTAATCGCGTCCCCCTGTGGGAGCGAGCCTGCTCGCGAAGGCGGTCTGGCAGGCAACGAATTTCCTCCTCATCGAAACCATCGATGCCCTCAACCCATCAGGAGTTTCCATGACCATTAAATATCCCGAACCGGACCTGACCTACCTGCAAAAAGTCCTGCTGGAGATGCTCGCCATTCCCAGCCCCACCGGTTTCACCGACACCATCGTGCGCTATGTCGCCGAGCGACTTGAAGAGTTGGGCATTCCGTTCGAGATGACCCGTCGCGGTACCATCCGTGCCACCCTCAAGGGCAAAAAGAACAGCCCCGACCGCGCCGTGTCGGCTCACCTGGACACCATCGGCGCGGCCGTGCGTGCGGTAAAGGACAACGGCCGTCTGACCCTCGCACCGGTGGGTTGCTGGTCCAGTCGTTTTGCCGAAGGCAGCCGGGTGAGCCTGTTCACCGACAACGGTGTGATCCGTGGCAGCGTGTTGCCGCTGATGGCGTCCGGGCACGCGTTCAACACCGCCGTGGATGAAATGCCGATCAGTTGGGATCATGTCGAGTTGCGCCTGGACGCCTACTGCGCGACACGTGCCGATTGCGATTCACTGGGGATCAGCGTTGGCGACTTCGTCGCTTTCGACCCCTTGCCGGAGTTCACCGAAAGTGGCCACATCAGCGCCCGTCACCTGGACGACAAGGCGGGTGTCGCGGCGTTGCTGGCAGCATTGAAAGCCATCGTCGACAGCGGTGAACAATTGCTGATCGACTGTCACCCGCTGTTCACCATCACCGAGGAAACCGGGAGTGGCGCAGCGGCCGCGCTGCCATGGGACGTCAGCGAATTCGTCGGCATCGACATTGCGCCGGTCGCGCCCGGCCAGCATTCGAGCGAACATGCCGTGAGCATTGCGATGCAGGACTCCGGCGGGCCGTATGACTATCACTTGTCGCGGCATCTGCTGCGCCTGGCCAGCGACAACGAGTTGCCGGTGCGCCGCGACCTGTTCCGCTACTATTTCAGCGATGCCCACTCGGCGGTCACCGCCGGCCATGACATCCGCACCGCCCTGCTCGCCTTCGGCTGCGATGCGACCCACGGCTACGAACGCACCCACATCGACAGCCTCGCCGCCCTCAGCCGCCTGCTCGGCGCCTACATCCTGAGCCCGCCGGTATTCGCCAGCGATGCGCAACCGGCCACGGGTTCTCTTGATCGCTTCAGCCACCAGATTGAACACGATACCCAGATGGAGAGTGATACGCGGGTGCCGTCGGTGGATAGCCTGGTGGGGCAGCGGGCCGATAACTGACCAATATATGTATTGTCTGGTCCGGCCCCTTCGCGAGCAGGCTCGCTCCCACAGTGAACCGCGTACC
>NZ_JBSVWS010000358.1:0-1312 GCF_054071155.1 Pseudomonas sp. SDO5532_S415
GAGGCGTGCATTCAAATGTGGGAGCGAGCCTGCTCGCGAAGAACGATAACGCGGTGCACCGGATAAACAACAAACTCCAAGGAACCCAAATGGCTGCCGACCAACCCTCCCCCGCCCTGAAGGAAATCTTCAACGCCGAACGCCTCCATCACATCGCCACCGAAATGACCGCGGTCTATCCCGAGTTCGATGCCAAGGCGTTCCTGAAGCTGGCCAGGACCGGCCTGGCGGAGCTGTCGGTGATGCAACGCATGGCCCGCGTCAGCGAATGCCTGCACGCGGTATTGCCGCTGGGTTATGAAGCGTCGCTGGAGTTGTTGCGTGCCCTCGCCCCACGCCTCAACAGCGGCTTCGTCAGCATGTGCCTGCCGCACTACGTGGCGACCTACGGTGCGGATCGTTTCGAGCTGTCCATGGACGCGCTCAAGTACTTCACCGCGTTCGGCTCCTCGGAGTTCGCGATCCGCTATTTCCTGCGTCGCGATATCGAGCGCTCGCTGCAGCTGATGCACGACTGGTCGCTGGACGACAACGAGCATGTCCGGCGCCTGGCCAGCGAAGGGTGTCGCCCGCGCCTGCCATGGTCGTTTCGCCTGGAACCGATTCAAGCCGACCCGACACTGGCCGCCAGGATCCTCGACAATCTCAAGGCCGACAGCAGTCTTTACGTGCGCAAGTCCGTGGCCAATCACCTGAACGACATCACCAAGGACCATCCCGACTGGGTGCTGGACCTGATCGAAGGCTGGTCGCTGGACAACAAACACACCGCGTGGATCGCCCGACACGCCCTGCGCAGCCTGATCAAACAGGGTAACCAGCGGGCGCTGGCGATCATGGGTGCCGGCGGCAAGCCTGAAGTCGAGATCATCGGTGTGCAGGTCAACCCGCCGGTGATTGGCCTGGGAGAAAAGATCACCCTGTCCTTTGCCGTCAAATCGACGGTCGAGAACAGCCAGCGGCTGGTGATCGACTATGCCATCGATTATGTAAAAGCCAACGGCAGCACCTCGGCGAAGGTGTTCAAGCTCAAGGCCCTGACCCTGCCGGGCAAGGCCACCGAGCAGCTGAGTCGTGGCCAGCACATCAAGGAGCTCACTACCCGGCGGCACTATGCGGGCAAGCATGCGGTGCATGTGCTGGTGAATGGGGAGCGGCTGGCGAGCACGGCATTCGAAATCCTCCCTTGATTCACGCCTGATTCATTTGGGGGCTGTCATTTCGGTTCTGGGCGCACCATCGCCTTCGCGAGCAGGCTCGCTCCCACAGTTTGTTCGGTGCCATGCACGAGTGTTGTGACCGACACCGCACT
>NZ_JBSVWS010000359.1:0-1261 GCF_054071155.1 Pseudomonas sp. SDO5532_S415
GCGAGCCTGCGCGCGAAGGCGCAGTGTCAGTCCCCCCTTTATCGAATCCGAAATCCTCTTCGCGAGCAGGCTCGCTCCCACAGGGGATTTGCTTGTCCACAGGGATCTGCGGTGAGCTGGCGGTTTCAGCTAATATGCCCCCCACCCAAACAAGAACAGGGCACACCTCGCTCAATGTCGGAAAAAGACACCATTTCCATTCAACTGGTGCGTGAAGCGCTGTTGCAGAGTTGCGCCCCGGGCGTCGCCACCGAAGAGGCGTTGAACAAGGTCGGCATCGATCCTGTCCTCCTGCAAAACGACACTGCCAGGGTGCCGGCCACCGCCTACGCGCGGCTGTGGCGTTTGCTGGCGCGGCGTGGCGACGACGAGTTTTTCGGCATGGACCCGCGCAAGCTCAAGTCCGGCAGCCTTGAGTTTCTCTGTCGTTGCGCCATGGTCCAGCCGAGCCTGGCGGCGGGGCTCACCAGTGGCCTGGGTTTTCTGTCGCTGATGCTCGAACGCATGCCCGCCGAACTGGTGCGTCAGCAAAGCCTGGCTGAAATCGTGTTGCTCGAAGACGACCACGAACCGCGCCGGGCCTTCACCTACTTCACCTACTGGATGATCGTGCACGGCGTGGCCTGCTGGCTGGCGGGACGTCGGATCCCGATTCTGGCCATCGAGTTGCGTTGCCCGCAGCCGGATTTCTGCGACGACTATCAGGTGATGTTTTCCGAGAACCTGCGTTTCGACCGGCCACGTACACGGATGATTTTCGCCGCCGATTGCCTGGATCTGCCGATCAAACGCAGCGCTGAAGAACTCAAGCGATTCCTGGCCCATGCGCCGGCCAACATCCTGGTGAAGTATCGCGATCCCGAAAGCCTGGCCAGCCGGATCAAGCACGATCTGCGACAACTGCCCGCCGAACAATGGCCGGAAACCGAAGCGCTGGCGCAACGCCTGTGCATGTCGGCCTCGACCCTGCGTCGGCGACTGGCGGAGGAAGGCCAGAGCTACCAGGGGCTCAAGGACAGTGTGCGCAAGGAACTGGCCATCGTCTGGCTGGCGGAGCCGAGCATCAGCTTCAGCGAAATCGCCACCCGGTTGGGGTTTGCCGATGCGAGTTCGTTCTACAAGGCGTTTCGCAAGTGGTCGGGCTCCAATCCGGGGCATTACCGCAGTTTGATCCTCAACGAAGCCTCCTGATCCGGATTATGTATTGATGCAGCCGGCCCCTTCGCGAGCAGGCTCGCTCCCACAGGGGTATACATTTCAA
>NZ_JBSVWS010000360.1:0-1249 GCF_054071155.1 Pseudomonas sp. SDO5532_S415
TGTTCTGGTCAAGTATTTCCGGACACCAGTTACGGTATTTAGGCCGCCTGTTGCTCCATGGCTATTGGCGACAAGTAATTGTTGTAGCTGTGGAGCCTTATCAGGTTGTAACGCATAAAGAATTGGGTCATGTCAGCCCTGGCTTTTTCAGTCGTGGGATAGCCTTCGCCAGGCACCCACTCTGACTTCAACGTTCCGAAGAAGCGCTCGGTTGGCGCATTATCCCAGCACTGTCCTCTGCGGCTCATGCTCTGGACTATGCCGTGTTGCTCGAGCGCAGCCTGGAATTTCCGACTGGAGTACTGACAACCCTGATCCGAGTGAAATATCAAACCAGTGGGCGTTCCTCGGACCTCCACTGCCATTTTCAGGGCTTTGGTCACCAGGTGGGCGTCGTTGATCAATGAGAAGGCCCATCCAACAACACGCCGTGCAAATAGATCAATCACGACGGCCAGATGGAACCAGCGCTTGCCGACCAACAGGCTCGTAACGTCGCCGCACCAGACTTGATTGATCGCGACCGGCTGAAAATTGCGCTCAAGCCGATTCGGCGCAATGAACGCCTCGACGCCTCTGGATCGAAAGGGATGCGGGCGACGCTGCTTGCTGACCAGGTTTGCTTCCATCATCAGCTTGCCCGCCAAATGCCTACCCACCGTGATCTGCTGGGCTTTCAAGTATTCAGACATCATCCTCGCTCCGAGACTTTCTCGGCTTTCAGTGTGCAGTTGCACCACCTTTGCCTTCAGCGCTTCACGCTTGCTGTCTGGCACTGAACGGCGCGAACACCATTCATAAAAGCCACTGCGTGAAACACCAAAAACGCTGCAAAGAATGGCTGTCGGATACAAGCCTGACCCTCTCAGTTCCTCAATCAACGAAAACGATCGGGATCCGACATCAAGAGAGCCGTAGCCTTTTTTAAGATCTCCGCCTCCATCTCAAGGCGCTTGATCTTGGCCCGAAGCTCCTGGAGTTCCTTTTGCTCCGCGGTGATGGCCTTGGTGCCCGGAACGGGCTGGCCTTTGCGCTCTTTACGAACTTGCTCAATCCACCGACGCAGAGCAGTCGCCCCCACATCCATCGACGCGCAGACATCTGGAACCGAGCAGTTATCGTCAAGAACCATGCAGGCAGCACGCATCTTGAACTCGCGGGTATAGGTTTTACGTTCTTGCATGGAGCCTCCTGAATGGGCGAATCATATCGCCCTAAAGAGGTGTCCGGGATTATTAGGCCAGTTCAG
>NZ_JBSVWS010000361.1:0-1247 GCF_054071155.1 Pseudomonas sp. SDO5532_S415
TGAACTGGTCAAGTAATTCTGGACACCAGTTACGGTTTTCAAGCCGCCAGTTTCTCCATAGCTACCGGCGACCGGTAGTCGTTGTAGCTATGGAGTCTGACGTTGTTGTATCGCATCACATAACGCTGCACATCCACGCGGGCCTCATGTTCGGAGCTGTAGCCGTCTTCTGGCACCCATTCCGACTTCAGGCTCCCAAAGAAACGCTCCATCGGGGCATTGTCCCAGCACTCACCTTTACGACTCATGCTTTGCAGGAGTCCGTGCTTGCGCATCTCCTTCCTGAATTTGTGGCTGGTGTATTGGCAGCCTTGATCAGAGTGAAACAGCACCTCTTTTGGACGGCCTCGCAATTCGACCGCCATTCGCAACGCTTCGCAGGTCAGTGTGGCATCGGAAATCATTGAAAACGACCAGCCCACGATCCGTCGAGCGAACAGATCCAGCACCGCCGCGAAATACATCCAGCGCTTGCCGACCTTGATGTACGTGACATCGCCACACCACACCTGGTTGATCGCCGTAACATCAAACTTGCGCTTGAGCACATGCGGCGCCACCAGCGCTTCCACGCCGGAAGATTTGTACTTGTGCCGCCGCCGCTGATGACTGGCAACACCGGCTTCGCGCATCAAACTGCGAGCCATATGTCGCCCGACACGATGCCCCTTTGCTTGCAGCTCCTTGGAAAGAGTGCGAGACCCTGCGGACGCTCTGGATTCCCTGTGATGCTCGACCAGCACGGCTTTAAGTTTCTCCCGCTCAGGCTTCACCTTGCCTTGGCGCTGACGCCAGGCATAAAAGCTGCTGCGGCTGACTCCAAACGCCCGACAGCAATTGTTAACGCCGTACTGCCCGTCCAGCTCATTGATCAACGTGAATGATCTTTGGAGTCCAAAAGCAGGAGAGCACTGGCCTTTTTTAGGATTTCGATGTCCAGGTCTTTTTGCCTGAGCAACGCTTTGAGCTGCTGAATCTCTCGCTGATCAGCGGTAATCGCCTTGGCGCCCTGCGGGGTCGAGCCCAAGCGCTCCTTGCGAACCTGATCAACCCAACGGCGCAAGGCCGTAGGGCCAATATCCAAACTGGCACAGACCTCGGTAACCGACTGTCCCTCGTCCAGCACCATGCTGGCTGCCCTGAGTTTGAACTCACTGGAATAAGATTTACGCATAACCAAAACACCTCGGATTTGGGCGCCATCATAGCGCCCGATTGAAGTGTCCAAAATCATTAGGCCAGTTCAG
>NZ_JBSVWS010000362.1:0-1239 GCF_054071155.1 Pseudomonas sp. SDO5532_S415
TCCTGTGGGAGCGAGCCTGCTCGCGAAGGCAGCGACTCGGTCTATCTATTCATACTCAAAGACTGCACCCGCTTGATATAAGTCCGGACTTCCCGCCCAAACGGTCCCTCCAGCGTGTTTTCCCGAGTGCGGAAATACAACTTCCTTGCGACCTGCACAGTTTCATTCGCGGCCCGACGCAAACTGTCCCTGTGTGCCACACGGTAGTGCGCCTAGAATGACGGATCTAGACACTTGGCTTTGGGGTTCGCATGCACATTTCATCCGGTCGCTGGGTTTACGGTCTGCTCCTGGCCTTGTTGACTGCGTTGCTGTGGGGAATCCTGCCGATCAAACTCAAACAGGTATTGCTGGTGATGGACCCTGTCACGGTGACCTGGTTTCGCCTGATGGTCTCCGGTGGCTGCCTGTTCATTTACCTGGCGGCAACCAGGCGTCTGCCGAGTCGCAAAGTGCTGGGGCCGCGCGGCGGCTGGCTGGTGTTGATGGCGGTACTCGGCCTGGTGGGCAACTACGTGCTGTATCTGATGGGCCTGAATCTGCTCAGCCCCGGGACCGCACAATTGGTGGTGCAGATGGGCCCGATCATGTTGCTGATTGCCAGCGTGTTTGTGTTCAAGGAGCGTTTCAGCCTGGGGCAGGGGATTGGCTTGCTGGTCCTGCTGATCGGCTTTGCCCTGTTTTTCAATCAGCGTCTGAGTGAGTTGCTCACCTCGTTGACCGACTACACCGCCGGTGTGTTGCTGGTGTTGTTCGCGTCCACGGTCTGGACCTTTTATGCCTTGGGGCAAAAGCAATTGCTGACGGTGTGGAATTCGCTGCAGGTGATGATGGTGATCTACCTGTTTTGCGGACTGTTGCTGACGCCGTGGGTACATCCGCTGGAAGCGCTGCAACTGAACCCGTTGCAAGGCTGGCTGCTGCTGGCGTGCTGCATGAACACCCTGATTGCCTACGGCGCATTTGCCGAAGCCCTGGCCCATTGGGAAGCCTCGCGGGTCAGCGCAACGCTGGCGATTACGCCGTTGGTGACCTTTGGCGCCGTGGCGCTGGCGGCCTGGTGGTGGCCGGAATATGTGCATGCCGAGACGATCAACGGCCTGGGGTATGGCGGGGCGGTGTTGGTGGTGCTGGGGTCGGCGCTGGTGGCGTTGGGGCCGTCGTTGATTGCCGGGTTGAAGGCGCGGAAAGTGCGGATGGCCGCCAGTTAGACCGTGTCATCGTTTTTCGCGAGCAGGC
>NZ_JBSVWS010000363.1:0-1228 GCF_054071155.1 Pseudomonas sp. SDO5532_S415
TTGACCGCATTCCCCTGTGGGAGCGAGCCTGCTCGCGAAGTGCACACCTCAAATCGAGAGCCGAAAACTACCACCCGATCTTCAGAAACTCTCGTACCAACGCATTGACCCGAGTCCGATCCGTGCGATCAGCGTGGCCGTCGTTATCCACATCGGAGCACAGCACGATCTCGAACGCGCCATCGTTGTCGAGATCATGAACCGCTGCCTTGTAGGCGATGATCGGGCCTTCATGGAAATGCAATCGCACCGACTCCGGTGAGCCATCGCCAGTAGGGTTCAGCGAGAACATTCGCAGATGCCGCTCCTCGCCTTCACCGGCGTTGAACCATCTGCATTTCAAGTAGTTAGTGCCAAAGGTACTCAGCCGCCGAATTTCGTCGTCCGTCGCGTCACGCTTCCATTGTTCATCTTCAAAAAACTGAAACCGAAGCGTATCTGCCGCCCCACCGTCGCTTCGATCCTGAGCGATCACTTTTAGATAGCGCATCCATTTTCCTCCTTGTGAAAAGCTCAGCTTGAGCCCTGCCAACAAGGCGATCCATGCAACGCTTCGTCAATTAACGTAGGACCGTTCAGCAAACCTCGCGTGACAAGACGCCGACCGCCTTGCGCTTCAGCATATCGAGATCAATCAGCGGCACATGCATCTCCTTGGCCTGCTCATCCCACTGCCGCATGCGCAGATTGACATCGCACAGCGGGTCCTGCTCGAAGGCCGCAGCTTCGGCAGCCGTCATCACCCCACCCTGATACGCCAACGTCCGGCGGCTGGCCTCGCTCAAACGCTCGTAATACCCCGGCTCCTTGAGCGTCAGGTAGCGCTTGGCCTGAACGTGATACTCCACCAAACGCGCCATGCGCTCGCTGAAACCAGCGCTGCGCAGGTAATCGGCGCCCAGCCGTTCATGGCTGACAACACCAAAACCGCCCATGTTTTCGGCGCCTTCGGCGCAGATATGCCCGATGTCGTGGAAAAACGCGGCGAGCACCACTTCGTCATCGAAGCCTTCGGCCATTGCACACTGCGCGGCCTGGGACATGTGTTCGATCTGCGATACCGGCTCGCCGATGTAATCGCTGTCGCCGAAGCGTTCGTACAGGGCGAACACCTTGGCGACTACCTGTTCGTTGTGGTTCATCAGAAATCTCTCGATGAAGTGGGATTTGCGTTGAATGGTAGACCGCTTTCGCGAGCAGGCTCGCTCCCACAGGTGACCACATCCCA
>NZ_JBSVWS010000364.1:0-1190 GCF_054071155.1 Pseudomonas sp. SDO5532_S415
GCGAGCAGGCTCGCTTGTATGTTTAGACTTGAAGGGGTGGGCGGGACTAAAAGCTCGATTCCGACTCTAGCCAGTACGGACCGTGGGAGACTTCTCGTTCCGCCCTTTCTACCTAAAGCGCCGATAAGGAATTCATCGGTAGAACCGACGATAGAGGCAAGCCAGCGCGACGGTAGACCCCAACAAGCACTTAAACCCTAGCTCCGAGGATTCGTCATGACAATCCTTAACTCGCCAACGGTGATTGGTATTGATGTGGCGAAGGCCGAAATCGTCGCTTACCGCGAAGACCTGAAAAACACTCAATCCATCGACAACAACCGAGTCGCTCTTTGGCGCTGGCTCAAAGCGCTGCCGGCGCAATGCTCGATTGCTCTGGAGGCTACCAGCCGCTATCACCTGGACACGGTCGAGATGGCTCATCAATTAGGTCATCGGATTTACGTTGTGGACCCCTATCGGGTGAGCCATTACCGCGAAAGCGTTGGTCAACGAGCAAAAACCGATCCTTGTGATGCACGCTTGCTGGCACGCTATCTGACCAGCGAGCAGTCGCGACTGCGTGTCTGGAGTCCGCCACCGCAGCTCTACAACGAGCTCAAAAGCCTGCTCAATAGACGCGCGGAACTGATCAAGGTGCGTGTCAGTATTACCCTGAGCTGGTCGAGCGAACCGCTCCTGAAAGAGGCTCTGGTCAATCTGTTGGAGTCCATCAAGCACGCTGAGTTGGCCATTCAAAAGTTGCTGCGCAAAGTCAGTCAGGAAGCGGGGATCACCGAAAACATCAGACGCTGCAAAGTCATCGAGGGCATTGGCGAGCTCACAGCCACCGGCTTGGCGACCGCATTCATGCGTGGTCATTTCGTCAGCGGCGATGCGTTCATTGCTTTTTTGGGGATGGACTTGCGACCCAAAGACTCCGGGAAGAAACACAGCCCTCGCCATCTGTCTAAAAAAGGCGATGGAGAGCTACGACGCCTGGCGCATACCGCAGCCATGGCGGCTTGCCGGTCTCCCACCTGGAAACCGTTCTATGAGTCCTACTTGGCAAGAGGACTGGCCAGAACTCAGGCTCTGGTCATCCTCGCCCGCAAGCTCTGCCGGGTGGCATTCGCCCTCATGAAAAATCAGAGCGAATACCAACCGAATCTAAGGCGGTAGGATTTACCTACAACATAGAATCTCCCACA
>NZ_JBSVWS010000365.1:0-1190 GCF_054071155.1 Pseudomonas sp. SDO5532_S415
CACATTCGATCGCGTTTCCTCAGGGTAAATGCGGTCAAATGTGGGAGCGAGCCTGCTCGCGAAGGAGCCGGAAAAGCCCACAGGTCGGTCTACTGACACACCGCCACCCGTACTGCCCTAGAATGACCTGATGCACCCCATAAGAACAACGAGAGTGACCTGATGATGCAAGTGCAACTGTTGAGTCAGCGCAGCACTGTATTCGACCATGCCGACCCATACGCGGTGTCGGGCTACGTCAATCAGCATGTCGGCAACCATTGCATCCTCATGCCCCGCGCCGGGCGGCCGCTGGCCAGTCTCAACCACCGCAAATTTGCCAGCCTGGACCTGTGCCGCATCAGTTACGGCGGCAGCGTTCGCGTCACTTCGGGCGCGCTGGAAAGCATCTATCACTTGCAAGTGTTGCTGCAGGGCAATTGCCTGTGGCGCGGACACGGGCAGGAGCACTACTTCGCCCCCGGTGAATTACTGCTGATCAACCCCGACGATCCGGTCGACCTGACGTACTCCGACGATTGCGAAAAATTCATCCTCAAAGTCCCCACGACGCTGCTTGAGTCCGTCTGCGATGAGCAGCGTTGGCGCTATCCGGGGCAGGGCGTACGGTTTCTGGAGAACCGTTATCAGCTCAATGAACTCGAAGGTTTCGTCGGCCTGCTGGCGATGATCTGCCAGGAAGCCGAAGCCACCGAGCAGATCCCCAAGGTGCAGGAGCACTACGCGCAGATCATCGTCAGCAAGATGCTCAGCCTGATGAAAACCAACGTCAGCCGACTCGAACTCGGCTCGCAGACCGCCACTTTCGAAGCGATTGCCGACTACATCGCCCGCAATCTCAAGCAGAACATCGACAGCGAAGAACTGGCGCGCCAGGCGCACATGAGTTTGCGCTCGTTGTACGGCCTGTTCGAACGCAACGCCGACACCACCCCGAAAAACTACATCCGCCAAAAACGCCTGGAGCGCATCAACGCCTGCCTGAGCGACCCGACCTGCAATGTACGCAATGTCACAGAGGTGGCCATGGATTATGGTTTCCTGCATCTGGGACGGTTCTCCGACAGCTATCGCAAGCAATTCGGCGAATTGCCGTCCGATACCCTCAAGCGGCGCCACTGAGGCCAACACATTGATGTTGCCTGCTCTGACGTTTTCGCGAGCAGGCTCGCTCCCACATTGGATCGCGT
>NZ_JBSVWS010000366.1:0-1056 GCF_054071155.1 Pseudomonas sp. SDO5532_S415
TTGACCGCGTACGACTGTGGGAGCGAGCCTGCTCGCGAAAGGGGCATTCGCCACACCACAAGGCTCAATGACTCAACGGTTCGGTTGCGGCGTCAGGCGCAAGTAAGGCTTCACCGCACGATACCCCTTGGGAAAGCGCTGCTTGATTTCCTCTTCATCCTTGAGCGAAGGCACGATGACCACCTCGTCACCGTCCTGCCAGTTGGCCGGGGTGGCCACCTTGTGGTTGTCGGTGAGCTGCAGCGAGTCGATCACCCGCAGGATTTCGTGGAAGTTGCGGCCGGTGCTCGCCGGGTAGGTGATGGTCAGCCGCACCTTCTTGTTCGGGTCGATCACGAACAGCGAGCGCACGGTCAGGGTGTCGTTGGCGTTGGGATGGATCAGGTCGTAGAGGTCCGAGACCTTGCGGTCGGCGTCGTCGAGGATCGGGAAATTAACGACGGTATTCTGGGTTTCGTTGATGTCTTCGATCCAGCGGTGGTGCGAATCCACCGGATCGACGGACAGTGCGATGGCCTTGACCCCACGCTTGGCGAATTCATCTTTCAATTTGGCCGTGAAGCCGAGTTCGGTGGTGCATACCGGCGTGAAGTCCGCCGGGTGGGAAAACAGTACGCCCCAGCTATCGCCCAGCCACTGATGGAACCGGATGGTGCCGGCGCTGGAATCCTGTTCGAAGTCGGGGGCGATATCGCCCAGTCTGATGCTCATGGTGCTGCTCCTTGATGAGTGCTGGTTGAGCTCAACTGTGCCTGCGTTTTTTATCTATTAAAAAGAATAAATATCGATTTATTTAGACCTAAAAGAAATATTAAAGATCTGTTCACTGGACGCGAGTTCATATCCCATTGAACATCGGCCACAAGGTTCGAGAAGGCCTTGAGTTGCTGTAAAAGAGGGAACTTCAAGGCGGGTTTACGGGGGTGAGCCCGGCTTGAAAACGCAAAAGCCCCGCCCGGCGTGATGCCGGGCGGGGCTTTTTTTGCATCGATTTCCCCACCGTGGGAGCGAGCCTGCTCGCGAAAGCGTCGTGTCAGTCAACATTTCAGTCGACCG
>NZ_JBSVWS010000367.1:0-970 GCF_054071155.1 Pseudomonas sp. SDO5532_S415
ACCAACCGAATCTAAGGCGGTAGGATTTACCTACAACATAGAATCTCCCACAGAGGGCTATCGGTGTTGAATAGATGAGTGACATGGCTTAGCGTCGCGTTATCCGCCGTCCCGCAACACAAGGCCATTCAATGCCGACCAACGGACAAGTCTCCCTCGAACGCAGCATCCCACCCCTCACCGCATTACCGCGTCCGCTGTACGCCCGGGTGGAGAGCCTCAATGCCGGCTCCTGGACACCGTCCCATCGCCACGACTGGGTGCAATTTTCCTACGCCATCAGCGGGGTTCTGGGCGTGCACACCGCTGAGGGCAGCTTCTTCGCGCCGCCGCAGTGGGGGATCTGGATTCCGGCGGATCTTGAGCATCAGGTGGTGACGTCGATGCGCGCCGAAATGCGCAGCCTGTATGTACGTCGCGAGGATTGCCCGTGGGCGGACGAGCGTTGCCGGGTGCTGGAAGTGACGCCGTTGGCCCGGGAACTGATCAAGAGTTTTTGCCTGCTGCCCGTGGAATATCCACAGGGCGACAGCCAGGAAGCGCGACTGGTGAGCGTGCTGCTGGATCAGTTGGCAGCGCTGCCGGAGGTCGGCTTCTCCCTGCCGTTGCCCCGCCATGAACGGTTACTGGGGTTGTGCAACGAACTGATCGAAAACCCCGAAAGCGGCGTGACCTTGCAGGCGTGGGCAGAGCGTTTGGGCACGTCGGAGAAAACCCTGATGCGGCTGTTTCAGCGCGAAACCGGGTTGAGCTTTCGTGGCTGGCGCCAGCGCATGCGCTTGTTGTCGTCGTTGAGTTTGCTGGAGGAGGGGGACAGCGTGACCAATGCCGCACTGGCCTGTGGGTATGATTCGACGTCGGCGTTTATTGCGGCGTTCAAAAGCCTGTTCGGGTTTACCCCTGGAGAATTGTTTCGGCAGTAAAGGCCTCTTCGCGAGCAGGCTCGCTCCCACAAGGACAGCGAATAACC
>NZ_JBSVWS010000368.1:0-871 GCF_054071155.1 Pseudomonas sp. SDO5532_S415
TGGATCGGGGGTGCCCATCATTTGTGTCTCACGCCAACCCTTGTGGGAGCGAGCCTGCTCGCGAAAGCGGTCCGGCAGGCACCCTCACACTATCGACACAAACAAAAGCGGCAGCCCCACCGGGCTGCCGCTTTGCTTATAACGAGTCGATCACTCAAGCCAGGCGCGCCAGCATCTCCTTGGCTTCGCTCTTCTGGCCATCGTCGCCTTCGGTCACCACCTCATTGAGGATGTCCCGGGCGCCGTCGTTGTCACCCATGTCGATGTAGGCCTGAGCCAGATCGAGCTTGGTGGCGACTTCGTCGGTGCCGGACAGAAAATCGAATTCCGGCTCGTCGTCCACGGTCGCCAGGGCGTCGTCCACGGTGAAAGTTGGCTCGCTGAGGCTCTGGGACAAGCGATCAAGCTCCGCATTGACGTCATCCAGCTCGGCGGCGAATGCATCCGGCGCGTCAGGAGCATCCATCTCGTCAGCCAGGGACAGATCGAAATCGGCCGGCAGCTCCAGATCGTCTAACGTAGCGTGCGGAACCGTCGGTGCCTCGGCGACAGGCAGGTCCTTGACGTCGTCGTCCAGGCTCAGCAGGAACTCGTCTTCGGCCAGGGTCGCCGGCGAAGGCTCGCCACCGAGATCCATGTCCAGATCGAAGGCCGACAGGTCGTCGAGGTTTTCCTTGATTTCAGTCTGCTGCTGCAGCACCGACTCAAAGCTCAGGTCGTCGTCCTGCGGGAAGTCTTCCAGCTCGTCCAGGGTTGCAGCAACTTCCGGTTCAGGCAAAGGCTGCGGGGCCGGTGCAACGGCTACCGGCGTAATGTTGTCCAGATCGTCGAGACTCAGATCGAAAGCACTGTCGAAATCGTCATCGGTCGG
>NZ_JBSVWS010000369.1:0-779 GCF_054071155.1 Pseudomonas sp. SDO5532_S415
AGCTTTTAGTCCCGCCCACCCCTTCAAGTCTAAACATACAAGCGAGCCTGCTCGCCAATGTCTTGAATCTGGAGAAGAACGTGATCCGTGTACTGGTAGCCGAAGACCACACCATCGTCCGCGAAGGCATCAAGCAATTGATCGGCCTGGCCAAGGATTTGCTGGTGGTGGGGGAGGCGAGCAATGGCGAGCAGTTGCTTGAGACCTTGCGGCATGTGCCCTGCGAAGTGGTGTTGCTCGATATTTCCATGCCGGGGGTGAACGGTCTGGAGGCGATTCCGCGGATCCGCGCGCTGAATAATCCGCCGGTGATCCTGGTGTTGTCGATGCACGACGAGGCGCAGATGGCGGCACGAGCGTTAAAGGTCGGCGCTGCGGGCTACGCAACCAAGGACAGTGATCCGGCCCTGCTGTTGACTGCCATCCGCAGGGTTGCGGCGGGCGGGCGCTATATCGACCCGGACCTGGCTGACCGCATGGTTTTCGAAGTCGGCCTGACGGATTCGCGGCCATTGCATTCATTGCTCTCGGAGCGTGAGTTTTCCGTGTTCGAACGCCTGGCCCAGGGCGCCAACGTCAACGATATTGCCCAGCAACTGGCCTTGAGCAGCAAGACCATCAGCACCCACAAGGCGCGGTTGATGCAGAAGCTCAACATCACCTCTTTGGCTGAACTGGTGAAGTACGCGATGGAGCACAAGCTCCTTTGAAAGATCATCGATCATTGTGGGAGCGAGCCTGCCCGCGAAAGCGGTGCGTCCGTCGATGAGCCTTCGCCT
>NZ_JBSVWS010000370.1:0-514 GCF_054071155.1 Pseudomonas sp. SDO5532_S415
TGATCACCCTGTACATCTGGGCAGGTCCCCACCACCTGCACTACACCGCGCTACCGGACTGGGCGCAGTCGCTGGGCATGGCCATGTCGCTGATCCTGCTGGCGCCGAGCTGGGGCGGCATGATCAACGGCATGATGACTCTGTCGGGGGCCTGGCATAAGTTGCGCACCGACCCGATCCTGCGCTTTCTGGTGCTGTCGCTGGCCTTCTACGGCATGTCGACCTTCGAAGGGCCGATGATGGCGATCAAGACCGTCAACGCCCTCTCCCACTACACCGACTGGACCATCGGCCACGTACATGCAGGGGCATTGGGTTGGGTGGCGATGATTACCTTTGGCGCGACCTATCACATGGTGCCGAAAGTCTTCGGCCGTGAGCAGATGCACAGCACAGGCCTGATTAACGCGCACTTCTGGCTGGCGACCATCGGCACGGTGCTGTACATCGCTTCGATGTGGGTCAATGGCATCACCCAGGGCCTGATGTGGCGCGCAATCAACGACGACGGCAC
>NZ_JBSVWS010000371.1:0-483 GCF_054071155.1 Pseudomonas sp. SDO5532_S415
TTCGCTGCACCTCCTCTCGATGTGTGCGGCTTCGCCGCACGGCGCTACGCGCCTAACCCCCTGATGAACACCTCCGCTCGGCCTGCCGAAGGGGCGAAAAATCAAAAGCAAAAGCAGAGCGAGGCGGCCTGACAGCCGACCTGACTTTGGCGGATGTCCTCATACCCCTGTGGGAGCGAGCCTGCTCGCGAAGGACGTCAACGATAACGCGGCCTGTCTAAATGACTGCGTTGCCTTGATGTTTTTCGCGAGCAGGCTCGCTCCCACAGGGGATCCGGGTATATCTGCAAGAAATTGGTCGACTGGCAGGCCGCCTTCGCGGGCAAGCCTTGCTCCTACAAAATCAAGAGCAAGAGCAGATCACAAACACGCACTCCGCTCTTCACCACTCATCAGGCCGAGCGTTAGCTCGCCTTAAGCTTTTGATCTTGATCCACCCGCCCCTTCGGCAGGCTGAGTGGAGGTGTTCATCCGGGGATTGGC
>NZ_JBSVWS010000372.1:0-464 GCF_054071155.1 Pseudomonas sp. SDO5532_S415
ACTGAAACACCGCCTTCGCGAGCAGGCTCGCTCCCACAATGGTTTTTTGTTGACCACTCGATCTGTGATCAACCAGACGTCTTGATCGACCCTCGCGTTTGACCATCATCGTCGCGGGCCTTTACCACGTAGCCGACGGTTCGAAGAAACTCTTCGTTGTCACCGTCACCGTCACCGTCACCGTCACCGAGTACCTGGGACAGGTATTCGCTGATGGCCTCATCGCTGTCGAGCAGAGTCGCCATATCGACAATCGTCAAAGTCTCGCTCATGGCTGGACCTCCTTGGCCAATTGCATTCATTGCGCAACTGTATCCAGATGGATGCGGCAAAGCAGTCAGACACTTCTTGGATTGGCAATGGCTTTTCGGCGAAATGAGTGGGACTGTTTGGTAGGGCGAGAAACTACTGTGGGAGCGAGCCTGCTCGCGAAAGCGGAGTGTCAGTCGACATCATCACGGTCT
>NZ_JBSVWS010000373.1:0-382 GCF_054071155.1 Pseudomonas sp. SDO5532_S415
CCCTGGAATCCGACAAGGCCAGCATGGAAATCCCATCGCCTGCCGCTGGCGTGGTCAAGGCCATCAGCGTCAAGCTCAACGACGAAGTCGGCACTGGCGACCTGATCCTGGACCTGGAAGTGGCGGGTGCTGCTGCACCTGCTGCCGCGCCAGCCCAGGCCGCTGCACCTGCTCCGGCTGCCGCCCCTGCTCCTGTGGCAGCTCCGGCTGCCCCCGTGGCAGACAGTGTTCAGGACATTCACGTTCCGGACATCGGCTCGGCCGGCAAGGCCAAGATCATCGAAGTCCTGGTCAAGGCCGGTGACACCGTTGAAGCCGATCAGTCGCTGATCACCCTGGAATCCGACAAGGCCAGCATGGAAATCCCATCGCCTGCCGCTGG
>NZ_JBSVWS010000374.1:0-371 GCF_054071155.1 Pseudomonas sp. SDO5532_S415
CCGGTCCTGCTCCGTGGGCCCGCCGCCATCGGCCATCCATGGCCGGGGGCGGCTACCGCGGCATCCTTGCCGCGGTACCCACTGCGCAGAACCTTCTCTCGGCCTCTCGAGGTGGCAAGAAGATCAAAAGCCAAAGCCAAAGCCAAAGCAAGGCGGCCTTAAAGCCGACCTGATTGCAGGATTGTCCACGATCCCTTGTGGGAGCGAGCCTGCTCGCGATGGACTTCCAGACAACACGATCATCCAGACAGGGCGCGTTATCGTTGACGACCTTCGCGAGCAGGCTCGCTCCCACAGTGGAATGAGCACATCTGCCAAAGCCAGGTCGGCTGTCAGGCCGCCTCGCTTTGGCTTTTGATTGCAGGCGCCCC
>NZ_JBSVWS010000375.1:0-336 GCF_054071155.1 Pseudomonas sp. SDO5532_S415
CCAGGTCGGCTGTCAGGCCGCCTTCGCGAGCAGGCTCGCTCCCACAGGGGATCTTCAGCGGGCACAAACAGTGTGTGCGACACACATCGAAGGTGGGAGCGAGCCTGCTCGCGAAAAACGTTCGGGCAACGCGATCATTCGGTTAGCCCGCGTTGTCGTTGACGTCCATCGCGGGCAAGCCCGCTCCCACAGGGAAATGAGCACTCTGCCAAAGCCAGGTCGGCTATAAGGCCGCCTCGCTTTGGCTTTACGCGGTGCCCGCCCCCCGAGAGGCCGAGCGCAGGTTCTGCGCAGTGGGCAACCCGGCATGGATGCCGGGTTAGCCGCGCACGGCCA
>NZ_JBSVWS010000376.1:0-328 GCF_054071155.1 Pseudomonas sp. SDO5532_S415
GTGGGAGCGAGCCTGCTCGCGAAGGACGTCAACGATAACGCGCCCTGTCTGAATGATTGCGTTGCCTTGATGTTTTTCGCGAGCAGGCTCGCTCCCACAGGGGATCCGGATACATCTGCAAGAGATTGGTCGGCTGTCAGGCCGCCTTCGCGAGCAAGCCCGCTCCCACAATGGGGCGACGTACACCCGCTGCTTCTCACCACTCATCAGGCCGAGCGTTAGCTCGCCTTCCGCTTTTGATCTTGATTCACCCGCCCCTTCGGCAGGCTGAGAGGAGGTGTTCATCCGGGGATTGGCGCGCAGCGCCGTTCGACGCAGTCGAACACAT
>NZ_JBSVWS010000377.1:0-324 GCF_054071155.1 Pseudomonas sp. SDO5532_S415
CCTTCAAGCGTCCGATCTATGCCGGTAACGCCATCGCTACCGTTCAATCGAACGCTGCGGTCAAAGTGATCACCGTGCGTGCCACCGGTTTCGACCCGGTTGCCGCAGAAGGTGGTTCGGCTGCCGTTGAAGCCGTTGCTGCTGCTCACGACGCGGGTACTTCCAGCTTCGTCTTTGAGGCGCTGGCCAAATCTGATCGTCCGGAATTGACCGCTGCCAAGATCGTCGTTTCCGGCGGCCGTGGCATGCAGAACGGCGACAACTTCAAACACCTGTACGCCCTGGCCGACAAGCTGGGCGCTGCCGTCGGTGCTTCGCGCGCCG
>NZ_JBSVWS010000378.1:0-322 GCF_054071155.1 Pseudomonas sp. SDO5532_S415
CACATCTACGTCGGCAACTGGTTCTTCGGCGCGTTCATCGTCGTCATCGCCATGTTGCACGTGGTCAACCACCTGTCGATCCCGGTGAGCTGGTTCAAGTCCTACCCGGTGTATTCCGGGGCCACCGATGCCATGGTGCAGTGGTGGCACGGCCACAACGCCGTGGGCTTTTTCCTGACCACCGGTTTCCTCGGGATGATGTATTACTTCGTGCCGAAACAGGTCGGTCGCCCCGTGTACTCGTACCGTTTGTCCATCGTGCACTTCTGGGCGCTGATCACCCTGTACATCTGGGCAGGTCCCCACCACCTGCACTACACCG
>NZ_JBSVWS010000379.1:0-316 GCF_054071155.1 Pseudomonas sp. SDO5532_S415
CAGGGGCCGGGGCGGTCGTGGATCAGCAGGTTGCCGGCCGGGTCGTGGCTGAAGTGTTCCGGGTCCTGATCACGGGCGTGGCGGACGTGGGTCAGGCGGTCGAGCGGGTCGTACTGGTAGCGGCGTTGGCCGTGGCGGCTGTCGTCGACCTGCAGGAGGTTGCCGTTGGCGGCGTAGGCATAGTCGCGGCGGTACAACGGACGCTGGTGTTGGCTGACGGCGTGGGCGTGCAGGCGGCCCTGTTCGTCGTAGGCGTATTCACTGAGCAAGGCGCCTTGCTGGCGGTTTTGTTCGCGACCACCGACAAAGCTGTGGG
>NZ_JBSVWS010000380.1:0-316 GCF_054071155.1 Pseudomonas sp. SDO5532_S415
AGGACACCGCCCTTTCACGGCGGTAACAGGGGTTCGAGTCCCCTAGGGGACGCCAGTTTTACAGAAGCGATGTTGCAAGATGTCGCTCCGCCGCGAGGCGAAAAATCTGGGGCTATAGCTCAGCTGGGAGAGCGCCTGCATGGCATGCAGGAGGTCAGCGGTTCGATCCCGCTTAGCTCCACCAATTTTACAGTTCAAGGTCTGGCCACACCGGCCTTGAATCGATCAGCACTCAGCACTGATCAGTTGTATAGAAGGGTTTGTGTCCCCTTCGTCTAGTGGCCTAGGACACCGCCCTTTCACGGCGGTAACAGGG
>NZ_JBSVWS010000381.1:0-303 GCF_054071155.1 Pseudomonas sp. SDO5532_S415
GTCGCCTGAGACACAGCCTTCGCGAGCAGGCTCGCTCCCACAAAGATTGAGAACATTCTGAAGGGATTGGTCGGCTGTCAGACCGTCATCGCGGGCAAGCCGCGCTCCCACAGGGGAATGCGAACAGCAGACAGGTCGAGTGTCAGCTCGCCTCGCTTGCTTTTGATCTACCCGCCCCTCGGGAGGCTGAGTGGAGGCGTTCATCCGGGGACTGGCGCGCAGCGCCGTTCGACGCAGTCGAACACATCGCATGCAGGTGCAGCGAAGCCAACCGGAGGGCGATGCCCCCGGATGAATGCCGGA
>NZ_JBSVWS010000382.1:0-303 GCF_054071155.1 Pseudomonas sp. SDO5532_S415
GTTGTCGTGGGTTCGATCCCCATCGTCCACCCCATATTTCGAAAGGCGCCAGATTAACAGTCTGGCGCCTTTGCTTTAAAGGCTTCATCCGCGGATGTGGTGGAATTGGTAGACACACTGGATTTAGGTTCCAGCGCCGCGAGGCGTAAGAGTTCGAGTCTCTTCATCCGCACCAAATAAAGCTTCACTCACGCCGGTTGGCCTGGTTGGGGCTCTACAAAGAAGTTGCTTGGCTTCTTTGACACGCAATATGGTGGGCGTAGCTCAGTTGGTAGAGCACGGGATTGTGACTCCCGTTGTCGT
>NZ_JBSVWS010000383.1:0-290 GCF_054071155.1 Pseudomonas sp. SDO5532_S415
GCGCGGCTAACCCGGCATCCATGCCGGGTTGCCCACTGCGCAGAACCTCCACTCGACCTCTCGAGGGGGCGGACACCGCGAAAAGCCAAAGCGAGGCGGCCTGGTAGCCGACCTGATTTTGGCAGTTGCCCACGGTCCCATGTGGGAGCTGGCTTGCCAGCGATGGCGGCCTACGAGCCGACCTGGCTTTCGCGGATGCACCCAATTCAATTGAGGGAGCTGGCTTGCCTGCGAAGCGGCCTACGAGCCGACCTGGCTTTCACGGTTGTACCCGGTTCAATTGTGGGAGC
>NZ_JBSVWS010000384.1:0-280 GCF_054071155.1 Pseudomonas sp. SDO5532_S415
CCTTCGGGTTATGAGCCCGACGAGCTACCAGACTGCTCCATCCCGCGTCTGTGTGGCGGCATTCTATAGAGATACGCCTTGGTGTCAACCGTTAATCCTGAACCTGGTCAAATAAACGTAAAAGCGCGGCGAACGGTCGCAGGCTTGGGTTTAAGTTTCGGAATCTGAACGAATTCTCATTCGTGCAACAGGGAAGAGGGCGGACGGGTTGAAAAACAAGCGCGCACAAAAAAGGCCACTCTTTCGAGTAGCCTTTTTTGATGTTTGGTTGCGGGAGCCG
>NZ_JBSVWS010000385.1:0-269 GCF_054071155.1 Pseudomonas sp. SDO5532_S415
TCCCGTCCGCTGCGCCATATTCGGTAACCTGGAACACTGAACGCCAGGTCACCACGGAAAAGCCCGCTGATGCGGGCTTTTTTCTGCCTGAAGTTTGACTTTGGTTCCTGCAGGACGTGTCGTTTCACCGGTTTTCAGATTTTTTTGAAAAATTTATCAATTAAATCAACACTTTATGAAAATCTGTGGCACAATGCGCCCCGCAACGAAGGTAAAGGGTGATTAGCTCAGCTGGGAGAGCGTCTGCCTTACAAGCAGAATGTCGGCGG
>NZ_JBSVWS010000386.1:0-258 GCF_054071155.1 Pseudomonas sp. SDO5532_S415
TGTGCTCATTCCCCTGTGGGAGCGAGCCTGCTCGCGAAGGACGTCAACGATAACGCGCCGTGTCTGGATGATTGTGTTGTCTGGACGTTCATCGTCGGAACGCCGCCCGGAGACAAGCATCACTCCTACAGCAGAATGAATACATCCACGAAATCAGGTTGGCTGTCAGGTCGTCTTCGCGAGCAGGCTCGCTCCCACAGGGGATCGCGTACAAACCTGCAAGCAGGTCGGCTGTCAGGCCGCCTCGCTTTGGCTTGG
>NZ_JBSVWS010000387.1:0-257 GCF_054071155.1 Pseudomonas sp. SDO5532_S415
CCACGTTCTGGTTGCAGGCCAGGGCGCTGGCGCCGTGGCTGAAGCCGCTGCGAAAATCGCTGGTGTGAGCAAGGTCCTGTCCGCTGACAATGCCACTTACGCGCATCAGCTGCCGGAAAACGTTGCGCCACTGGTTGCTGCTCTCGTTCAAGAAGCAGGGGCTGCGGGTTACAGCCACATCCTGGCTGCCGCCACGTCCAATGGCAAAAACATCCTGCCACGCGTTGCCGCGCAGCTGGACGTTGACCAGATCTCCG
>NZ_JBSVWS010000388.1:0-252 GCF_054071155.1 Pseudomonas sp. SDO5532_S415
CGTTTGAAAAAGGGACTCGCCGTAAGGGCGAAACCATAAGTCGCCGTTACCGCAGCAATGGATATGTACACCATCAAAACTATGTAGCCTGGCACAAAGCCTTCGCGAGCAGGCTCGCTCCCACAAGGGACCGGGTGCATCCGACAAAATCACGTCGACTGTCAGGCCGCCTTCGCGGGCAAGCCCGCTCGCCCAGTTGGATGTTCAGGCGGCCAGCCCACCATCAATCAGGTAGATCGCAGCAGAGAACGT
>NZ_JBSVWS010000389.1:0-238 GCF_054071155.1 Pseudomonas sp. SDO5532_S415
CCGCGCTTTGACCACCTGCAACCGCAGACCCTCCAACAACTGTTCGAGGCGCAAGTCGACCGTACGCCGGATGCGTTCGCTGTCACGTTCGAGGGGCAATCACTGACGTACGCCCATTTGAATGCGCGAGCCAACCGTCTAGCCCATCGCCTGATCGCCCAGGGAGTGAAACCGGACGATCGGGTGGCGATCTGCGTGGAGCCGGGTCTTGAAATGATCGTTGGCCTGCTCGGCATCC
>NZ_JBSVWS010000390.1:0-229 GCF_054071155.1 Pseudomonas sp. SDO5532_S415
CGAGCCGTTGGCGGCCCAGCCGAACGAGCCATCGCCGCCGATCCACGCCCAGGCGAAGGGGCGTCCGAGGCGGTCCTGGAACAGGGCGTCGGGATGGATGGAGGCTGCGATCAGCACCTGGCGGGCTTCGGCCGAGGCGTCGGGCGGCAGGCTGCGGATGGGCTCAGAGGCCTGGTCGATCCGCGAGGCGACCTCGTCGAATGGCGCCCCGGTCGCGACCACCGGGGTG
>NZ_JBSVWS010000391.1:0-228 GCF_054071155.1 Pseudomonas sp. SDO5532_S415
CGTTCTGGGGCTGGCAGTCGGTGATCGTGGTGATGCTGATCAGCCTGCCGCTGGGTTACACCACCACCAAGGAATACGCCGAGATCGAATTCTCCGGCGCGGTGTGGATGACCGTGGTCTGGGTGGCCTACGCCATCGTGTTCTTCACCACCTTGGTGCAGCGCAAGACCAAGCACATCTACGTCGGCAACTGGTTCTTCGGCGCGTTCATCGTCGTCATCGCCATGT
>NZ_JBSVWS010000392.1:0-225 GCF_054071155.1 Pseudomonas sp. SDO5532_S415
AACCGCTGACCTCCTGCGTGCAAGGCAGGCGCTCTCCCAGCTGAGCTATGGCCCCGTATTTCTACAGGCGTTTCCCACACAAAATTGGTGGGTCTGGGCAGATTCGAACTGCCGACCTCACCCTTATCAGGGGTGCGCTCTAACCAACTGAGCTACAGACCCAATTTCGGGCTGCTTCTATCGTCTTCTTCAATGAATCAAGCAATTCGTGTGGGAGCTCATGGT
>NZ_JBSVWS010000393.1:0-221 GCF_054071155.1 Pseudomonas sp. SDO5532_S415
GGTGTGGCCGTCGACGGTCTTGGCGATGCGCCGGCCGAAGGCGTCGTAGCGGTAGGCCGCCTGGCGACCGTCCGGCAGCTGGAGGCCGATCAGGCGGTGCTGGTTGTCGTAGCGGTACTCGGTGACGGCATCCCCGCGGCGTTCGCGGATCAGGTTGCCGAAGGCGTCGTAGTCGTAATGCCGGTCGGCGTGGCGCCGCAGGCGGTTGCCCTTGAGGTGCC
>NZ_JBSVWS010000394.1:0-221 GCF_054071155.1 Pseudomonas sp. SDO5532_S415
TGGGCGTGTGGATCGCCTCGCAGCTGGTATGGCCCGAGATGAACCTCGACCTGCCGTGGACCAGTTTCGGCCGCTTGCGCCCGCTGCACACCAGCCTGGTGATTTTCGGTTTCGCCGGCAGCGCGCAATTCGCCGCCAGTTATTACGCGGTGCAGCGTACCTGTCAGGTGCGGCTGTTCTCGGACAAACTCGCCGCCTTCACGTTCTGGGGCTGGCAGTCG
>NZ_JBSVWS010000395.1:0-219 GCF_054071155.1 Pseudomonas sp. SDO5532_S415
GATAACACGCACGCGCCGTGCGAGTATTCCCGGCGGCGGCGCGAACTCGGGCCGATAGGATGGCTACAGTGCGTACCCGGAGATGCCGGGGCCGTAAGGAGGAGAACCATGAGCATTGTTCGTCGTCTCGCCCGCCCGCTGCTCGCCACCGGTTACATCGCCGGGGGCGTCAACGCGTTCCGCAACTCGTCCGCTGCCGCGAAGCAGTTGGACCCGGTC
>NZ_JBSVWS010000396.1:0-216 GCF_054071155.1 Pseudomonas sp. SDO5532_S415
TTTTAAGAAGTTCATCATAATCATATCTGAAAGGAAATTACATTTTGAAAAAATATTACTAAGATTAGCATGTTCAAACTCCAACTGCCTTTAACCACCAGGCCTAAACATGTCAACTCTCACGCATTATGCCTGAGTCACATGCCTGGGGACTAAAGACATCATTCTCACGCATCAAGGACAATTTTTTATGTCTGACTCACACTTCCAGACGAT
>NZ_JBSVWS010000397.1:0-211 GCF_054071155.1 Pseudomonas sp. SDO5532_S415
AGCACGACCTTGCCAAGGTCGGGGTCGCGAGTTCGAGTCTCGTTTCCCGCTCCAATTTTAAACAGCATTGCTTTCGGGCAGGGCTGAGTGAAACCAGAACCAAGTCTTCGGATGCGGATCTGGACACCGAAACACACACCATGTGTTCCGGGTAGCGTGTCCCCTTCGTCTAGTGGCCTAGGACACCGCCCTTTCACGGCGGTAACAGGGG
>NZ_JBSVWS010000398.1:0-209 GCF_054071155.1 Pseudomonas sp. SDO5532_S415
CAGCGAAGCCAACCGGAGGGCGATGCCCCCGGATGAATGCCGGAGCGAAGGAACGCCGAGCCTAAGCGAGGGGCCGGACGCTCAGGGCGAGCCTTTTTTGCTTACTTTTTTTGGCGTTTGAAAAAAAGTGAGTCGCCGTAAGGGCGAAACCGCCAGTGGCCGTTACCGCAGGAATGGATATGTACACCATCAAAAACGATGTCGCCTGA
>NZ_JBSVWS010000399.1:0-203 GCF_054071155.1 Pseudomonas sp. SDO5532_S415
TCGTCGTGCACAGCACTTGTGTTCGACACCGATCAACATGTGGGAGCGAGCCTGCTCGCGAAGGCGTTGGCCCAGCCATCATCAATGCTCAATGCAACACCGCTTTCACGAGCAGCTTCGCTCCCACAGTGGATCTTCGTCGCGCACAGCACTTGTGTTCGACACCGATCAACATGTGGGAGCGAGCCTGCTCGCGAAGGCGT